>NZ_JBMKIA010000013.1:0-130955 GCF_049238215.1 Enterobacter cloacae complex sp. IR5441 | reverse complement strand
TATGAATATCGAGCAGTACAGTAGTAAATCCCGATGCATCCGTAGCTCAGCTGGATAGAGTACTCGGCTACGAACCGAGCGGTCGGAGGTTCGAATCCTCCCGGATGCACCATTTTTTACTTCATATTGCTTTTGAAGTGATATGAGTATCGATAAGTACAGCAGTAAATCCCGATGCATCCGTAGCTCAGCTGGATAGAGTACTCGGCTACGAACCGAGCGGTCGGAGGTTCGAATCCTCCCGGATGCACCATTTTTTAATTCATATTGCTTTTGAAGTGATATGAGTATCGATAAGTACAGCAGTAAATCCCGATGCATCCGTAGCTCAGCTGGATAGAGTACTCGGCTACGAACCGAGCGGTCGGAGGTTCGAATCCTCCCGGATGCACCATTTTTTAATTCATATTGCTTTTGAAGTGATATGAGTATCGAGAAGTACAGCAGTAAATCCCGATGCATCCGTAGCTCAGCTGGATAGAGTACTCGGCTACGAACCGAGCGGTCGGAGGTTCGAATCCTCCCGGATGCACCATCTCTTCTTGTGATCCCCTTCGATGTTTAGTTCTTAATCACTCTCATTGTTATCACTTCGCAATCAGCGACAAAAATCCCCTTTTACGATAAAGTAATGCTTTGTTAATCGTTTAGCGAGAGCACGATGTACGCACAGTATGACGGTTTGATCTTCGACATGGACGGCACCCTCCTGGATACCGAACCCACGCATCGTCAGGCCTGGACCGAAGTCCTGGGCCGTTACGGTATGCGTTTCGATTTACAGGCGATGATTGCCCTCAATGGATCGCCCACCTGGCGTATCGCACAGGCCGTGATTGAGCTGAATCAGGCCGATCTCGACCCGCATCAGCTCGCGCGTGAAAAAACCGACGCGGTAAAAGCCATACTGTTAGACACCGTGCAGCCTTTACCACTCATTGACGTCGTCAAGGAGTGGCATGGGCGTCGTCCTATGTCTGTCGGTACGGGCAGCGAGAGCGCGATTGCTGAAGCACTACTCAACCACCTTGGCCTGCGCCACTATTTTTCTGCCGTCGTTGCCGCCGATCATGTTAAACATCACAAACCCGCACCGGATACCTTCCTGCTCTGTGCAGAATTAATGGGTGTTCCACCTGCAAAATGCGTGGTGTTTGAAGATGCTGATTTTGGCATTCAGGCCGCGCGTGATGCCGGAATGGCGGCGGTGGACGTTCGCTTACTGTGAGTGACGCGCTGTCACTCGCTTCATTATTCGCCAGCAGTTTTTTAAGCTCCACCCTCTTACCGGGGAATTCGGAAGTGGTGCTGGTGGCGATGCTGTTGTCCGGCGTAAGTCAGCCCTGGTTGCTGGTCTTAATAGCAACAATGGGTAATAGCCTTGGAGGGCTGACTAACGTTATTCTTGGACGTTTCTTTCCGCTACGCGAAAAATCTCGCTGGCAGGAAAAGGCAGTGGGCTGGCTAAAACGCTATGGCGCTGCCACGCTGTTATTAAGCTGGATGCCTGTAATAGGCGATTTACTGTGTCTGCTGGCGGGATGGATGCGCATTTCCTGGGGACCGGTGCTCTTTTTTTTGTGCCTTGGCAAGGCGTTACGCTATGTTTTACTGGCATGGGTAACACTACAGGGTATGACGTGGTGGCACTAATTGGTGGAATGAATTCGCGACCTTCAATCGTCAACCATTACAATTATGCTGAGTGACAATTTTTTGACAGGCGGGAGGTCAAATTGATCCCGGACGTATCACAGGCGCTGGCCTGGCTGGAAAATCACCCTCAGGCACTGAAGGGTATTCAGCGTGGGCTTGAGCGCGAAACGCTGCGCGTAAATGCGGATGGTAGCTTAGCGACTACGGGACACCCGAAGGCGTTAGGCTCGGCGCTGACACATAAATGGATCACAACCGATTTCGCCGAAGCGCTGCTGGAGTTCATCACGCCAGTAGACGGTGATATTGATCATATGCTGACGATCATGCGCGACGTGCATCGCTTCACCGCCCGCAACCTCGGCGACGAGCGTATGTGGCCGCTCAGCATGCCGTGCTATATCGAGCAGGGGCAGGATATCGAGCTGGCGCAGTACGGCACCTCGAATATTGGTCGGCTGAAAACGCTGTATCGCGAAGGACTGAAAAATCGCTACGGCGCACTGATGCAGACGATCTCTGGCGTGCACTACAATTTCTCTCTGCCGATGGCGTTCTGGCAGGCGAAGTGCGGTGAAACGGATAAAGAAGCGATCTCCGCGGGTTACTTCCGCCTGATCCGCAACTACTACCGTTTTGGCTGGGTTATTCCGTATCTGTTCGGCGCGTCACCGGCCGTCTGTTCTTCGTTCCTGCAAGGGAAACCGACCACGCTGCCGTTCGAGAAGACCGAATGTGGCATGTATTACCTGCCGTACGCGACCTCCCTGCGCCTGAGCGACCTTGGCTATACCAATAAATCGCAAAGTAATCTCGGAATTACGTTTAACGATCTGCACGAATATGTGGCAGGCTTGAAGCGGGCGATAAAAACCCCGTCGGAAGAGTACGAAAAAATCGGCCTCGAAAAAGACGGTAAGCGCCTGCAAATTAACACCAACGTATTGCAGATTGAAAACGAGCTGTATGCGCCTATTCGTCCTAAGCGCGTAACGCGCAGCGGTGAAACCCCGTCAGATGCGCTTCAGCGCGGCGGGATTGAATACATTGAAGTACGTTCGCTGGATATCAACCCGTTCTCACCGATTGGCGTTGACGAGCAGCAGGTTCGCTTCCTTGACCTGTTTATGGTCTGGTGCGTACTGGCGGATGCGCCGGAAATGAGTTCCGACGAACTGCTGTGTACCCGTGCCAACTGGAATCGCGTGATTCTGGAAGGGCGCAAGCCGGGTCTGACGTTAGGTATTGGCTGTGAAACGGCTCAGTTCCCACTGTCTAAGGTAGGGAAGGATCTGTTCCATGACCTGAAGCGCGTAGCCCAGACGCTGGACAGCGTGTACGGCGGCGAAGCTTACCAGAAGGTCTGCGACGAACTGGTTGAAAGCTTTGATAACCCGGAACTGACATTCTCAGCACGTATTCTGCGTTCTATGATTGAGCAGGGAATTGGTGGCACAGGGCGTTCACTCTCAGCGGAGTACCGTGAGATGCTGATGCAGGAGCCGTTAGAGATCCTGAGCGAAGCGGATTTTGTGACAGAGCGTGATGCGTCCGTTGTGCGTCAGAAAGAGGTCGAAGCGGCGGATACGGAGTCGTTTGAGGCGTTTCTGGCGAAGCAGGCCTGAACCAAAAAGAAAAAGGCCACATCGCTGTGGCCAAAATATACATCTCTGAATTCAGGGATGATGATAACAAATGCGCGTCTTTCATATACTCAGACGCGCATTCTGTAGAAGAGTTCAGTTTATTTTAAAAAAATCACTATCGGAGGTGACGTATGCCGTTATTAGATAGCTTTACTGTCGACCATACCCGTATGGAAGCACCAGCAGTCCGCGTGGCGAAGACCATGAACACGCCGCACGGCGACACGATCACCGTTTTCGACCTGCGCTTCTGCGTGCCCAATAAAGAAGTGATGCCAGAGAAAGGCATTCACACGCTGGAACACCTGTTCGCCGGATTCATGCGCGACCACCTGAACGGCAACGGCGTGGAGATCATCGATATCTCTCCGATGGGCTGCCGCACCGGTTTCTACATGAGCCTGATTGGTCAGCCTGATGAGAAACGCGTCGCGGATGCGTGGAAAGCGGCGATGGAAGACGTGCTGAAGGTGAAAGAGCAGAACCAGATCCCTGAGCTGAACGTTTACCAGTGCGGCACTTACCAGATGCACTCTCTGGAAGAAGCTCAGGAGATTGCCCGTCATATCATCGAACGTGATGTTCGTGTAAACAGCAATGACGAGCTGGCCCTGCCAAAAGAAAAACTTCAGGAACTGCACATTTAGTATCGTGCCTGTGGATGCCCGGTGGCGCTTCGCTGACCGGGCCTACAATCCTGATGACGACAACCACCACCTTCTCCTTTACCCATCGCCCGCTTGTGCCGTTTTCGCATGATTATGCTCATGGCGACAGCGAGCCGTGGCATCAGCACGACTGCGCGCAGCTCCTGCACAGCCTCACCGGCGTCGTGCGGGTCGATACCGCATCCGGCTGCTGGGTGGTGCCGCCCGGTCGCGGCGTCTGGCTACCTGCGGGTACGCAGCACGCCTTGCGCATCACCGGCAACGTTGCTGCCCGCACGCTGTTTATCGACCCGCTGGCGCGCGCCGATCTTCCGGCGACCTGCCAGATCGTGCAGATCTCGCCCCTGCTGCGCGAGCTGATCCTGACCTCCCTTACGCTTCCTGAATCTTACGCACCCGGAAGCCGCGATGAACGTGTTTATGAACTGATCCTCGATGAAATTCGCCTCATGCCGGTACTGCCGTTTCACCTGCCCGAGCCGGAAAGCGAAGCGCTGCGCCACCTCTGCCAGCAGATTCGAATGGCCCCGGGAGAAAGCTGGAGCAGCGCCCAGGCCGCAGGTATTGTGGGGATGAGCGAACGCACGCTGAACCGCCATTTTCAGCAGCAGACAGGCCTGAGCTACGGCGAGTGGGTGAGAAGGGCGCGACTGCTGGAAGCCTTAGTGCGGCTGGCGCAGGGCCAGCCGGTATTACGCGTGGCGCTGGATCTGGGGTATGGCAGCCACAGCGCCTTTACGGCAATGTTTCGTCGGGTGATGGGTCTCTCACCCAGCGATTACTTCAGGAACGACTGACCGCGTTAAAAAGCGCCTGAATCGACGCGCGTGCCACGTCGCTGTCGATGCCCACGCCCCAGCGGCTGGTCCCATCCTGGAACAGACAGCGGATATAGGCCACCGAGCGGCTGTCGCTGCGTTCGCCTAACGTATGTTCGTGATAATCCTTGATCACAAACGGTGCGTTGATCCAGCGGCTTAAGCCGTGAGCGGCGGCGGAGAGCAAACCGTTTCCCTGGCCTTCCAGCTGGCGGGTGCCCCCTTGCGTGGCGACGCTTGCCGTCAGCCGCAGCTGGCCGTCCTGCTGGCTGTCGCTGCGGTACGATTGCAGCGCTAATGGCGGGCTCGCCACCAGGCCGTAGCGGGCGCGGAACAGCTGCCAGAGCGCATTCTGCGTCATCTCTTTTCCATGGTTATCCGTTTCCTGCTGCACGTGCTGGCTAAAATCCTGTTGCAGGGCGCGAGGCAATTTCAGGCCGTGGTTTTGCTCAATAAGCCAGGCGCTTCCGCTTTTTCCTGACTGGCTGTTCACGCGGATCACCGCTTCATAGGTACAGCCAATATCCTGCGGGTCGACGGGCAGATAGGGCATCTCCCAGCGTTCGCCAGGCTTACGGGCATCGAAACCTTTCTTGATGGCATCCTGGTGCGAGCCGGAGAAGGCGGTGTAAGCCAGACGACCCGCCCACGGATGGCGCGGATGGACGGGCAGCTGGTTGCAGGTTTCTACCGTTTCAACCACCCGATTCATATCACTGAAATCCAGATTCGGGCTAATGCCCTGGCTGTAGAGGTTCATCGCCAGCGTCACCAGGCAGACGTTGCCCGTGCGCTCACCGTTACCAAACAGGCAGCCCTCCACGCGGTCAGCCCCGGCCATGACGGCCAGCTCTGCGCTGGCGACGCCGGTACCGCGATCGTTATGCGGGTGCACGCTGATACAGACGTCACTGCGGCGGCTGAAGTGGCGGCAGAAATACTCGATCTGGTCGGCATAGACGTTCGGCGTGCTCACTTCGACGGTAGCGGGCAGGTTGACGATCATCGGACGCGCCGCGCACGGCTGCCAGATCTCCGCTACGGCTTCACAAATCTCCAGCGCAAACTCCGGTTCGGTAAAGCAGAAGGTTTCCGGGGAGTACTCGTACTGCCAGCGGGTGTCAGGGTTCTCTTCACACAGCTGACGAATCAGGCGCGTCGCGCGCGTCGCCAGCTCGACGATTTGCGCTTTCTCCATGCCGAATACCAGACGGCGGAACAGCGGGGCGGTGGCGTTATACAGATGGACGGTGGCCTGTTTCGCACCGCGCAGGGAGTCGAAAGTGCGACGGATAAGATCGTCCCGCGCCTGCGTTAACACCTGAATGGTGACGTCATCCGGGATGCGGTTCTCCTCAATAAGCTGACGCACAAAATTGAAGTCCGTCTGCGAGGCGGACGGGAAGGCGACTTCGATTTCTTTAAACCCGCAGCTCAGCAGCAGATCCCAGAATTGCAGCTTGCGCGCGCTGTCCATCGGCTCGGCCAGCGCCTGGTTACCGTCGCGTAAGTCGGTCGAGAGCCAGCGCGGGGCGCGGGTGATAATCTGCTCCGGCCAGCGGCGGTCGGGCAACGAAAGGGTGGGGTAAGGCTGGTATTTGTCGGCGGGTGTGTTCAGCATGGTGCGCTCCTGTTGTCTTTTCACTATCGTGAATCGATTTCAGGCGCGCTGCTTTATCGGAACTGACAATCGCTGTCGCGTTTTGGACAAGGGGGGCGATTGTTGCCCGGTGGCGCTGCGCTTACCGGGCCTACGATCGTAGGCCGGGTAAGGCGTAGCCGCCACCCGGCAACCCGTGCACAGGGCTAGTGCGCCCCACCGCCCCCGCTACCGGCCCCAAACGGTGGTTTGGCAAACCACACCAGCCCCAGCAGGACGATGAAGATCCCCGCCGATATCCAGAAAATCTCGTTTGCCGAGATAATCAGCCCCTGGTTGGTGATCTGCTGGGCAAGCCAGCCGGACGCCTGCTGCTCCGTCATCCCCATCCCCTCAAACTGGCTATACATCTGCTGAGCGTTAGGGTTGAACGGGTTCACCGCTTCGGTGAGTTGAGCATGGTGCATCGATTCCCGGTTGGTCCACAGCGTGGTGGTGATCGAAGTCCCGATGGAGCCCGCCAGCGTACGGGTGAAGTTCGACAGGCTCGATGCCGCCGCCATCCGCTCAGGCGGTAAGCCGGAAAGCGTAATGGTGGTCAGCGGCATAAAGAAGCACGCTACGGCGAAGCCCTGAATAAACTGCGGCCACGCGGAGGCGCCAAAGTCCATTCCCGGTTCAAACGTATACGCGCGCCAGTAGAAGCACACGGCGTACATGATGAAGCTGAACGTCACCAGCCTGCGCATGTCGAGCTTATGGGCGAAACGGCCAATAATCGGCGACAGCAGAACCGGAATTAACCCCACCGGCGCGGAGGCCAGCCCCGCCCAGGTTGCGGTATAGCCGTACACCTCCTGCAACAGCTGCGGCAGCAGAACAATCGCGCCGAAGTAGAGCATATAGGCGAGACTGATACAGAGGCAGCCGATGGTGAAGTTTCGCGATTTAAACAGCGAGAGGTCGACTATCGGATTATCGTCCGTCAGCTCCCAGACAATCAGGAAGCTGATGGCCACCACGGCGACCACCGTCAGCACAATGATTTCCGTAGAGGCAAACCAGTCCAGCTCTTTGCCGCGGTCGAGCATGATTTGCAGGCTGCCGATGCCGACAACCAGCAGTGCCAGCCCGATGCCGTCGATCCGCCGCTGTTCGGTCCGCGTTTCGCGACCACGCAGAGACTGTAGCGTCATCAGCACCACCAGCGCACCGATGGGCACGTTGATGAAGAAGATCCAGCCCCAGTGATAGTTATCGCTGATATAGCCGCCGAGGATTGGCCCGCAAATTGGGGCGACGATCACCGTCATCGACCACAGCGCGAGCGCGATGGAGCGCTTGGCGGGCGGATAGTTGTTCAGCAGCAAACTCTGCGACAGCGGAATCAACGGCCCGGCGACAATCCCCTGGATGACGCGGAAGAAAATCAGCATCGTCAGGCTGCTGGACATGCCGCAGGCCCAGGAGGCCAGCACGAACAGGATCGTCGACCAGAGGAACAGCTTCACTTCACCGACGCGCTTCGCCAGCCAGCCGGTGATGGGAATGGAGATGGCGTTCGCCACCCCGAACGAGGTAATGACCCAGGTCCCCTGGCTCAGCGATGAGCCAAGGTTCCCGGCGATCGTAGGGATCGCCACGTTTGCGATGGTGGAGTCCAGCACCTGCATGAATGTCGCCAGCGACAGCGCAATGGTCATAATGACCAGCTGCGCCCCCTCCAGCGGTTTTTGCGGCTTTTGCTGTTGCATAACGCTCACCTTCGGCTTAACCGGCGTTTGCCTTCACGATGTCATCGATCAGCTTATTGACCGGATCGAGGCTAATTTCACGGGCGTTACTTTCATAAGCTGGCGTACTGCGCACCTGGCTTGCGAGGATCTGACCGTCGCGGTTGGCGGTATCGACCGTCACCAGCGTGGAAAGGCCAATTCGCAGCGGATGGTCTGCCAGCTGCTTAGGATCCAGCTCGATACGCACAGGCAAGCGCTGTACCACTTTGATCCAGTTGCCGGTGGCGTTCTGTGCAGGCAGCAGGCTGAACGCGCTGCCGGTCCCCATGTCCAGACCGACCACTTTTCCGGTGTACTTGACGTCATCGCCGTAAATATCGCTGACCACGGTCGCGGTCTGGCCGATACGCATATGCGCCAGCTGGGTCTCTTTGAAGTTCGCATCGACCCACAGATTGTTTGCCGGAACGACCGCCATCAGCGGCGTGGTGGTGCTAATCTGCGCCCCTGGCTGTACGGAACGACGGGAAACGTAGCCGGTCATCGGGCTGACGATTTTGGTACGTTGCAGGGCAAGCCATGCGTTACGCACTTCGGTCGCCGCCTGTTTCACCGCTGGCTGGTTTTCCAGAGAGGTACCCAGCACCATCGCCTGATTAGCGTTGTACTGTTGGATCGCCACGTCCAGTTGCGCCTGTGCGCTGGCCACCGCGTCGCGGGCGTGCTGCAACTCTTCACGGCCAATCAGGTTGGCGGTGCCGAGAGGAACACGACGATTGAGGTCGCTCTGCGCCTGAGCCAGGGCCGTTTTCTGCACGTCGATATTGGCCTGAAGCTGCTTGCTGTTGATCATCAGCTGGCGGGTCTGGCGAACGCTGGAGGCCAGCGCCGTCTGTGCTTTTTCAAACGCCTGTTGGGCGTCGGTCGGGTCGAGCGTGACCAGCACATCGCCTTTTTTCACAAAGTCGGTGTTATCAGCCCAGACTTTCGTCACGCTGCCTGACACCTGGGCCATGATTTGAACCTGATTCCCTGCCACGTATGCATCGTCTGTCTCTTCAACATGACGCAAGACTAAAAACCAATAGATCCCATATGCCACGGCAATAATAATAAAGAGCAAGGTCAGCAGAATAAGGGCGCTCTTACGTTTGCCCTTTTTGTTGGCCGGTTGCTGCGGGAGGGGGTTCTCCGCATTTGCGCTCATTGTTGTTCTCCACGATCTTTTTATTTTCACATCGGCTGAGCCGACCTGTTGTCAGAAAGGCCAGCAGTTTCACGTGCTGGCCTGTCAGTTTTTCTTTTTAGCAATCTGGAATGTTGAGCGGATCGTCGCGTTAGCGCAGCGCCTCAAGGATGACGCCGTCTTCATCCATCTGGTCCAGACGGGTGAGCAGCTTGCGAGTAATGTGCTCAAGCTGGTCGCGCTCGGCGGTGCTGAGGGCAGACCAGAGCTGGTGCAGGCAGTTGTGCTGCGGTGGCAGCACTTCGCGCAAGAATTCGTGACCTTTCTCGGTCAGTTGCAGATGCAGGCAGCGGCGATCGTTATCGCTTTCACGGCGTTCAATCCAGCCGCGCTTTTCCAGTTCATCCGCGATACGGGTCGCATTGGTACGGGATGACCCCAGCGCACAGCTCAGTTCCGACGGCTGAATGCTGTGATTTTCCTGAGACTCCAGCGTAATCAACGCCATAAACAACGTCTCGTTAATCCCCTGCGCTTTCAGCATCTTGTTACGATTTTCCAGCAGCTTACCCTGCATGTGCATGCACAGGCGGGTCAGCAGGATTTCCTGATACGGGAAGTCCTCATGACGACTGGCGCGGAACTTAAGCATTTGTTCAATGGGCGTAAACGAACTATCCATTTTGGGCATAACCTCATTAATTACAGCCGATATAGTAACGACAGTGACAAATAATGTAAATGAATTATTTGTGCGGTTATATCCGCCAAACGTATGTCACCATCAGAAAGCGCCGGGTAAATCCGTGACCCGGTGAGCACAGAGAGCGTGGGGTGTGTACCCGCGAAAGAGGGGATGTGAGGACAGGGGTCTGAACTATTCATGCCGGTAGTAAATATGTCACCCACAGTAAAATTTCTGGGATAAATGATTACCGTTACCTTAACAGATGCAGGCCCCCTTTACACCCCAGGGGGCCCAAAGCAATGTAAAACTTAGTGAATTGCTTCCTGACGGTGATAGCCGCGCCACCATACCAGCAGATTTATCGCCGCGACGATGGCGCCGATGGCGCATACGCCCGTCCAGCCCGCGTGCTGCCAGGCGGAGGCTGAGATTAGCGAGCCCGCCGCGCCGCCGATAAAGTAGCTGGTCATGTACCCGGCCGTCAGACGGTTACGGGCATCCGGCTTCACGCGGTAAATCACGGTCTGGTTGGTGATATGTACACCCTGCACGGTGAGGTCGAGCACCAGAATACCGACAATCAGCGCCAGCACGGAGACGTGTCCGTACCAGATGGCCGCCCAGGAGAGCAGGAGTAAAACCAGCCCTGCGGAGGTGGTCATATGAGATTTGCCTTTGTCGGCCAGCCCACCCGCCGGGCGCGCGCCCAGTGCGCCAGCCGCGCCTGCCAGCCCGAAAAGGCCAATCACGCCTTCTGAGTAGTTAAACGGCGGTGCGGCGAGCAGAAACGCCATCGACGTCCATAAGATGCTGAAGTTAGCGAAGGTGAGACACCCCAGAATGGCGCGCGTGCGCAGGAGTTTATCCCGGGTAAAGAGGCTGAAAACGGAGGCGAGGAGCTGCGGATAGTTCAGGTGATTTTCCTGCTTCACCCTTGGCAGGCCGCGCCACAGGGCCAGCGCCATGATAACCATCAGCACGCTCGCCACCCAGTAAACGGTGCGCCAGCCGCCGAGGCTCGCCAGCAGCCCGGCAACGGTTCGCGCCAGCAGGATGCCCAGCAGCAGGCCGCTCATGATAGTGCCGACCACTTTGCCGCGTTTTTCCGGGGAAGCCAGCGTCGCGGCGAGGGGAACCAGAATTTGCGCCACCACCGAGAACAGCCCCGTCAGCGCGGTGCCGATAATCATCATCGTTAACGACTGGCTGCTGGCGGTGATCAACATCCCGCCCGCCGCCAGCAGCGTCATGGAGACGATAAGCATCCGGCGCTCAAACATATCGCCTAATGGCACCAGGAACAGCAGCCCGGCCGCATAGCCGAGCTGTGCGGCGGTGACAATAAACCCGGCGGAGCTGGCTGAAAGATCGAAGGCGCGTGCGATGGTGTCGAGCAGTGGTTGTGCGTAATAGTTGCTGGCGACGGCCAGACCCGTTGCCACGGACATTAAAAGGATGAGTGCGGGGCTAAGCCCTTGAGTTGTTTTTGTCATTAGTTTCAGGAATCGTGAGTTAAGTGATTATTTTTCCGGAAACATAATAACCAATGATGGTGAATGTTGGGGAATTGTTACGTGGTGGATTGTGCGGTTAAGGTTGGGGGCGGTTTGATCCCCTCACCCCGACCCTCTCCCAGGGGGAGAGGGTGGTCATCGTTCCCTCTTCCCCTGGGAGAGGGTTAGGGTGAGGGAAAATGTTTTACTTCTGCGCCTCAAGCGCCTCTTTCACCCAGCCATCGAACTGCTGCTGGTGGGCTTTGATCCAGCCATCCACGTGGCCTTTGATATCAGCTTCGGATGATTTACCCGCGTGCATCATCGCGTTCTGGGCGTTAATGTCTGCCAGCGGCAGTTTCATCACCGAGAACAGCTTCGCCGCCGCCGGGTTTTTCTCGGCCCAGGCTTTGTTCGCCACAATATGCATGGTGTTCACCGGGAAGCCATAGTTCATGCCGTTTGGCAGTTTGGTGTCGATATCTTTCTGCTCGCCTGGCAGGGAGGAGAAGGGCACCTGCAACCACACCACGTCTTTGCCCGGCTTCAGCACGTCGCTCACCCAGTACGGCGTCCAGGTGTAGTAGATCACCGGCTTGCCTTCTTTAAAGCGGGCGATGGTGTCGGCCATCATCGCAGAGTAATTGCCGTGGCTCACGTCGACGGTCTTCGCCAGATCGAAGGCTTTGTTCTGGTGGTTAATCACCGCTTCACAGCCCCAGCCCGGCGAACAGCCCATCATGTCGGCTTTACCGTCACCGTTGGTATCAAACAGTTTTGCGATCTTCGGATCTTTCAGCTGTTCAATATTGGTGATGTGATATTTATCGGCGGTTTTCTTGTCGATCAGATATCCCTGCGCAGCGCCGGTCACAAAGGTGCCTTCGCGGTAGAATTTCTTGTCACCGCCTGCGGCGGCATACATGTCGTCGTGCAGCGGCTGCCAGTTCACGGCGGTAAAGGTGGCGTCACCGGAGGCAATGGAGGTATAGCCCACGTTGTAATCCACTTCGCTGGCGGTATTCACCGTATAGCCCAGTTTCTCCAGCGCACGGCTGACAATCTGGGTCTGGAAGGACTCTTCCGAAATGGTGCTCTGCACCGGCTGCACGGTAATGCCTTTGCCCGGCAGGTCAGCGGCAACTGCGCTGGTGGAGACAAGGGTCGCAAACGCTGTGGCAAAAAGTACGTTATGTCGCATCGTTGTTCCTTATTTTGTAAATGGGCGGGTGAGTAACCCGACAGGGCCGGTGGTGTACCAGCGACGGTTGCCGCGACTACGTGAATCACGACCGACAGCCTGGGTCAGGCGGTCAAGAATGATGGCGAGGATCACAATCCCGACGCCGCCGACGGTCGCCAGCCCCATATCGAGACGGCCAATGCCGCGAAGTACCATCTGACCTAACCCGCCAACGGCAATCATCGAGGCGATCACCACCATCGACAGCGCCAGCATCAGCGTCTGGTTAACACCTGCCATAATGGTCGGCATCGCCAGCGGAAGCTGAACCTTAAACAGCATCTGACGCGGGCTGGCGCCGAACGAGCGCGATGCCTCTATCAGATCCGCAGGCACCTGGTTAATGCCCAGAATGGTCAGGCGAATAATCGGTGGCAGGGCGAAGATAATGGTCACGACCACCCCCGGTACGTTACCGATGCCGAACAGCATCACGATAGGCACCAGGTAAACGAACGCTGGCGTGGTCTGCATCGCATCCAGCAGCGGGCGGATAATCTTCGCGGCCCTGGGGCTGCGCGCCAGCCAGATCCCCATCGGCAGGCCGATCACCACGCAGAACAGCAGGGCGGTCAGCACCAGCGCCAGGGTGATCATCGCCTGAGACCACGCGCCAATCGCGCCGATGGCAATCAGGGAGATGAGCGTGGCGATCCCCATACCCGCGCTGCCGAACTGCCATGCGATCAGCGAGAACAGGATAATCGCCACCGGCGCGGGCATGCCCAGCATCAGCTGCTGGAAGCCGTTCAGGATGTAATCCACCGGGATGCGGATCCCCTGGAACACCGGACGGAAGTGGGTAACGACCCAGTCGATCCCCTCCGTTACCCAGCTATCCAGCGGGATCAGCGTCTTGTGGAACGGATCCATAATATTGAAATGCTCTGGGGCAGGCGCTGGTGCGCTGTTGAGCCAGTCTGCCGCGCCGCCGCCATCGGCAGGCGCAGGCGTCGACCCCCACGCATCGGCAGATTGCGCCGCGCTGTCCGCTGCTTCAGTGGTGCCCCATGGGTTTGATTGATCAGCCATTGTTTGTCCCCTCGCGATCTAAAGCCTGTAGCAGCATCCGTTTTGAGATGATGCCAACGTACTGTTGTTCTTCACCGACGACCGGCACGGCGCACGGCGCCTGACCCACGTGAGAGAGCAACTCGCTGAGCGGCGTTTCGGCGTCCACGGCAAGCGGAGCGTCAATCAACGCCGCATCGATTCCCTGGTTTTCGCTCAGGGCGGTTTTCAGAGAGTCAATGGAGACCACGCCGACAAATTTATTGCCGCGTTCAACCAGATAACCGTATTCACGGTCTTCGTCCTGCAACAGCTTCAGCGCGGAGCGCGGGCCAAAACCTGGCGTTTTACGAATAATGCCGTTTGGTGTTCGACGGGCAATATCTTTCGCACTGAATACGTGGCTAATATCCACGCCGCGGAAGAAGGTGCGCACATAATCATTCGCCGGATTATTGAGAATTTCATCCGGTGTGCCGACCTGCACCACTTCACCATTTTGCATAATGGCGATACGGTCGCCAATACGCATGGCTTCATCCAGATCGTGAGAAATAAAAACAATGGTGCGCTGATGTTTGGCCTGTAATTTTACCAGCTCATCCTGCATCTCGGTGCGAATTAAGGGATCGAGCGCTGAGAAGGCTTCGTCCATTAATAAGATGTCCGGATTAATCGCTAATGCGCGCGCTAATCCCACACGCTGACGCATACCGCCGGAGAGTTCATCCGGATACGCATGAGCATAATTTTCCAGCCCGACCTGACGCAGTGCATCAAGGGCTTTTTCCTGACGTTCCTGAGCGGGCGTGCCGGCTAACTCCATGCCAAAGGCGGTATTATCGAGTACCGTCATGTGCGGCATCAGTGCAAATGACTGAAACACCATCGCAATTTTCTTTCTGCGCACCTCGCGGAGATCTGCGTCTGATATTCTGGCGATATCCACGCCGTCTATCAGCACCTGTCCGCGGGTGGGTTCAATCAGGCGATTGAGAAGGCGAACCATAGTGGATTTACCCGAACCGGATAATCCCATGATGACAAAAATCTCGCCTTCTTCAATGGCCAGACTGGCGTCTTTAACGCCAAGCGATAGCCCGGTTTTTTCCAGAATTTGCTCTTTCGTAAGGCCTTTCTCAATATATTTGAATGCGCGCTGCGGGTGCTCGCCAAATACTTTATAAAGATTTTTCACTTCTAATTTAATTGCCATGCAATAGAGAGTGTCCTGTTATTTGTTTATGTCGATATGATTACCATGGTAAATAGTTAACTGGCATTACCCTAACATACTCAGAATCTGAGACAACCCTAGACCGGCCTGATGGCGGAATTTTGCCGCAAGCGAAACGGCTGAATTTCCCATGAATAAAGGGCTGAGGGCGGTTTGAATTTTTCTCAATTTTTTGCTGCTGCATCGGGAAATTTCGCCTGAATCGGTGTGATTCAGGCGAATATGACGGGGAAATTACAGTGTAGTACGTAGTGGAATATTCGGCTGGAAATAATGAAATGCAGAGTTAATTAATGAACGTTAATTCATTCATTAAAAATCCCAGTCCTCGTCTTGCGTTTCCACCGCTTTACCCATCACGTACGACGAGCCGGACCCGGAAAAGAAGTCGTGGTTTTCATCGGCGTTGGGCGACAGCGCCGCGAGGATCGCCGGGTTCACCTCCGCCATTTCTGGTGGGAATAACGCTTCGTAGCCCAGGTTCATCAGCGCCTTGTTGGCGTTATAGCAGAGGAAGGCTTTTACGTCCTCTTCCCAGCCCGTTCCGGCGTACAGCTCTTCGGTATAGCTCAGCTCGTTGTCATACAGATCCATCAGTAAATCGAGGGCAAAACCTTTGAGTTCCTCGCGTTTTTCCGCGCTGACTTTCTCCAGCCCTTTCTGATACTTATAGCCGATGTAATACCCGTGTACCGCTTCATCGCGGATGATGAGGCGAATCAAATCGGCGGTGTTGGTGAGCTTGCCCCGGCTCGACCAGTACATAGGCAGCCAGAAGCCGGAATAGAAGAGGAAAGATTCCAGGAACACGCTGGCGATCTTCTTCTTCAGCGGCTCGTCGGCCCGGTAATATTCCAGCACCAGATCTGCCTTGCGCTGCAATGACGCGCTCTCTTCACTCCAGGCGTAGGCCGCGTCCACGTCTCTGGTCTGGCACAGGGTGGAGAAAATCGAGCTGTAGGAGCGGGCATGGACCGCCTCCATAAAGCTGATATTCGACATTACCGCCTCTTCGTGCGGGGTCAGCGCATCACTCATCAGCGCGGGCGCACCCACGGTATTCTGAATGGTGTCCAGCAGCGTCAGGCCGGTAAAGACGCGGATTGTCAGCTGCTGCTCGGCATGGCTCAGGGTTTGCCAGGCCGGAATATCGTTGGAGAGCGGCACCTTTTCCGGCAGCCAGAAGTTGCTGGTCAGGCGGTTCCAGACCTCCAGGTCTTTATCATCCAGAATTTTGTTCCAGTTAACGGCGCTTACGCGAGACAGTTTCATCCTTTCTCCTTACAGCGCGCAGGACACGCAGCCTTCAATTTCGGTGCCTTCCAGCGCGAGCTGACGCAGGCGAATGTAGTACAGCGTTTTGATGCCTTTCTTCCAGGCGTAGATCTGCGCTTTGTTGATATCCCGCGTGGTGGCGGTGTCCGGGAAGAAGAGCGTCAGCGACAGCCCCTGATCCACATGTTTAGTCGCCTCGGCGTAGGTATCAATGATCTTTTCCGGGCCGATCTCATAGGCGTCCTGGTACAGCGCCAGATTCTCGTTGGTCATAAACGGGGCAGGGTAGTAGACACGCCCGGTTTTGCCTTCCTTACGGATTTCAATCTTCGACACGATGGGGTGGATGCTCGACGTGGCGTGATTGATATAGGAAATGGAGCCGGTTGGCGGCACCGCCTGAAGGTTCTGGTTATAGATGCCGTAGCGCATCACCTCTTCACGCAGCTGTTGCCACATCTCACGCGTCGGCAGGGTGATGCCAGCGCGGGCAAACAGCGCGCGTACTTTTTCGGTTTTCGGCTGCCAGTCGCCTTCCAGATACTGGCTGAAATACTCTCCGCTGGCGTAGCGCGACTGCTCAAAGCCTGCGAACCGCTGGTGGCGTTCGCGCGCCAGCATCATCGAGGTATGCAGCGCATGCCAGGTGATGGTGTAGAAATAAAGGTTGGTGAAATCCAGCCCTTCCGGGCTGCCGTAGGCGATGCCCTCCCGCGCCAGATAGCCGTGCAGGTTCATCTGCCCAAGGCCGATGGCATGCGACGCGGCATTGCCCGCCTCAATGGACGGCACGCTGCGGATGTGGCTCATGTCCGATACCGCCGTGAGCCCGCGAATGGCGGTCTCTACCGTGCGGCCAAAATCGGGTGAATCCATGGTGTGGGCAATATTCAGCGACCCGAGGTTACAGGAGATATCCTTGCCCACGTCCGCGTAGTCGAGGTTCTCGTCGTAGCTGGACGCGCTGTTGACCTGCAAAATCTCCGAGCACAGATTGCTCATGTTGATGCGCCCGGCAATCGGGTTAGCGCGGTTCACCGTGTCCTCGTACATGATGTACGGATAGCCGGACTCAAACTGAATTTCAGCCAGCGTCTGGAAGAAATCGCGGGCGTTGATGGTTTTTTTGCGAATGCGATCGTCGGCCACCAGCTCGTCGTACAGCTCGCTTATCGCCACGTCGCCAAAGGCTTTGCCGTAAATCCGCTCAACGTCATACGGTGAGAAGAGCGCCATGTCGGCATTCTCTTTAGCCAGCTTAAACGTGATATCCGGGATCACCACGCCGAGCGACAGGGTTTTGATGCGGATCTTTTCGTCGGCGTTTTCACGTTTGGTATCCAGAAAACGCAGAATGTCCGGGTGGTGCGCGTGCAGATAAACCGCGCCCGCGCCCTGACGTGCGCCAAGCTGGTTGGCGTATGAGAAGGCATCTTCCAGCATCTTCATCACCGGGATGACGCCGGAGGACTGGTTTTCGATGCGCTTAATCGGCGCGCCCGCTTCCCGCAGGTTCGAGAGCAGAAACGCCACGCCGCCGCCGCGTTTCGAAAGCTGTAGCGCCGAATTTACCGCGCGGCCAATCGACTCCATATTGTCTTCAATACGCAGCAGGAAGCAGGAGACCAGCTCGCCGCGCTGGGCTTTGCCGCAGTTAAGGAACGTTGGCGTGGCGGGCTGGAAGCGGCCGGAGAGGATCTCCTCCATCAGTCGTTCGGCCAGCGCTTCATCGCCCTGCGCCAGCGTCAGCGCCACCATCACCACCCGATCTTCAAAGCTTTCTAAATAGCGTTTGCCGTCAAAGGTTTTCAGGGTGTAGCTGGTGTAATACTTCCACGCGCCGAGAAACGTCTGGAAGCGAAAACCGCTGGCATGCGCCCGCTCAAACAATGCCACCACGAAGGCGCGGTCGTAGCGGGTCAGGACACGCGCTTCGTAATAACCCTCTTTTACCAGCCAGTCGAGACGTTCCTGCTGGCTGCCAAAGACGACGCTGTTGGGGCGTACGTGAGCGGCAAAAAAGGCGTCCACCGCCTCACGATCTTTGCCAAACTGAATGCGCCCCTCCCGGTCATAGAGGTTTAGCATGGCGTTTAATGCGTGGTAATCCGGCGTCGCCTGAATCACGCGTTCTGCGGTTGTCGTTGCCAAAATTCGTTCACTCCTTTACGCACGTTCTCTACGTCCTGCTGTGTCCCCATCAGTTCAAAACGATAGAGATACGGCACGCCGCATTTTTGAGAGATGACATCCCCGGCGCGGGCAAAGGCCTCGCCGAAGTTGCGATTGCCTGCGGCGATCACGCCGCGAATCAGCTGCCGGTTATGGGGATCGTTCAGAAAGCGGATCACCTGACGAGGCACCGCCCCTGCGGTGCCGCCACCGCCATAGCTGGGCACCACCAGAATGTAGGGTTCGTCTACCTGAATACGCTCCCGCTCGTTCAGCGGAATGCGTATCGCGGGCAGCCCGAGACGCTCCATAAACCGAAGCGTGTTTTCCGAGCTGCTGGAAAAGTAGACCAGCGTGCTCATGCACTGACGCCCTGAGCGGCAAGGCGATTGATCATGTCCGGACGGAAGCCAGACCAGCTGGTGTCGCCGGCAACGACAACCGGAAGCTGACGAAACCCCTGCGCCCGCAGGGTGTCTGCCGCGTCGGGCACCTGATCAATATTGACCATCTCAAATGCCACGCCGCGGCTCTCCATTGCCCGTTTCGTGGCGTGGCACTGAACACAATCGTTACGAGTGTAAATAATAATGCTCATGATTCGTATTTCCATTTAGAATGAGAGGACGGCGCGAGTAAACGCGTCATGTTGTATGTGTCTTGCTAAAGGGAATACTAGATGTAGTTGCGATAAGTTTCAACCACACAAGATATGGGAAATTCAGATTAATAAGGCCCCGATGATGAGCCTGGCGGGGCAGGGCGGGCTGCGCGGTTCTTTCAGGCTTTCAGGCACAGAAAAGCCCCGGCGCCTGAGGCTACCGGGGCTAAGAACGCGCGCTTACTTACGCAGGCTAAGCAGGGCGCCGACAAAAATCCCGACCGCCGCGACCGTTCCCAGCGTACAAAGCGGTTTTTCACGTACGAAGGTGGTGGCGCAGCTGGCCATGTCGCAGGCCGCCTGAGTGGTACGTGAGCGGCCATTCATCCTTGCCCGCGTTTCACGCAGCAGAGACTGAGCCTTACGTTTCGCGGCATCCGCTTCGTCCTTCGCGTCAGAGCCCCAGGATTTCAATACGGCTTCCAGCGTGTCCGCTAATTGGCTGACATCGTTACGAATATCCTGTGTGTCGTCATTAATATCGTTTCGGTTCGGTCTGTTAAACATACGATCCTCCATAATTTGTGTTCCCGTTTAGTTTAGTCCAGAAATGTAATATCTGAAGCGAGTCACGGCTTATCGGGCAGTTTATGGAATATTCTGAAAGCCCTGCTAATGCTGAATACTGTAAGGTTCCGGGCAGGAATGATAATGAGGAAAAGATATGTATTTACGACCCGATGAGGTGGCGCGCGTTCTTGAAAAAGAAGGGTTCACCATGGATGAGGTAACATCAAAAGCGTACGGATATCGCCGTGGTGAGAATTATGTTTACGTCAACCGTGAAGCAAGAATGGGGCGTACTGCTCTCATTATTCACCCGACACTTAAAGACAGAAGCCTGTCATTTGCTGAGCCCGCCTCGGATATTAAAACCTGCGATCATTATCAGCAATTTCCGCTCTATTTAGGCGGCGAGACGCATGAACATTATGGTATTCCGCACGGTTTCAGCTCGCGTATGGCGCTGGAGCGGTTCCTGAAAGGACTGTTTGGCGACGTACAATAACTCTGCGACTGGCATGAGCCAGTCGCCTTACCTTACGCTTTTGCCTGGCTATAAGGGCTGACTTTAAACAGGCGGCGGCAGTAGTCAAGAAAGTAACCGTACACCGCACCCATCAGCATGGATACCACGATATTTGAACTTACCGCAGCGGCGATTTGATGCCAGTCTGCGCCCACCGTCAGCAAAATAACCACATACACCGGGGACTGGAACGTTACGTAAGCCAGCACGTCCGCCAGGTTTTTTACCCAACCCGCCGGGCTAATACGCCGGGCTAAACGCATCACTGTATCGCGATACAGGCCGTACGGCCAGGCAATCATGATATTCACCGGAATGGCCACCAGGCGCGACGAGAGGGATTGCTCAAAGGACATTCCCGACAGGAAAATTTCAATCAGCATATTCACGACGGAACAGTAAACGACCATCGCGAACGTATCCGCTACCGCATGGCGCAGGCGAGACTGCGGTGAGAACATGTCTGAACTCCTCGAACAGGACAAAAAAGTGGCGTTTTACCTGCGGCCTTTAGTGCTTTAGGTTGGTTTGTTTTGAGTGTATAGCGTATCTCTCTGGATTTTAACTAACAAGTAGTGATTAATTTTTATTTACAGGCGCTTTAGCCATAAAATTCTCTAAAATTGTGCGTTTTTTTGCGCGCTTCGTTATTTTCTCTCCTCGAGCCTATTTTAGTGAAATATATCAATGGATTAGTTTGTCTGTGTGCGTGTGAAACCTCTGTTGTGTGGGCGAGTGGAGGCGGTTTTTTGAACTGTTTTAAACAGGAGCTTGTGGTCAGGGGAAGGGCGGTATATTACACATTAAAACAGACATATATTTCGGGGTTATATTAACGGGATATTCTAAAACATTTACAATAATGTCAAAACGTCAGGGTGGGTAGATATCAGAACCAAAATCAATTATTCTGTTGCCTGATTTATGTTATACACACGAAGAAAGGTTTTTCATTATTATGGCTTTAACGTTACAGAATCTTAATAATATTCGTACCCTCCGGGCGCTGGCACGTGAATTATCCATGGATGTTCTGGAAGAAGTGCTGGAAAAATTCCGGATTGTCACTGAAGAAAAACGCAGCGAGCAGGCTGAATTAGAGCGTCAACGCGCTGAACAGCAGGATAAAATTAATGCTCTGCTGGAACTGATGAAAGCTGACGGTATTTCTCCGAGCGATCTGTTAGGCAGTGACCTGGCGCAGGCGGGTCAGCCGACGAAAAAACGTAAAGCGCGTGCGGCGAAATATCGTTTTATTGACGCGAACGGTGAAGAAAAAACCTGGACCGGCCAGGGGCGTACGCCAAAGCCAATTGCGACCGCACTGGCAAACGGGAAATCGCTGGACGATTTCCTGATCTGATGATTATTCGGGCGGTCTATTCCGCCCGATTATTGACTTAGCAGACGCCAAAGTCACCTTCTTCGGAGTACAGAACCACGTCCGCCGCTTTCAGGTGATATTTCTCGCCCTGCTCATTGCTGGCCTGCACGGCCACAATGTTTTCACCATTCACTTCGAGCACTTTCAGTTTCGGACCGCCCTGACGCGGTTGGACATAATCACCGACAGAAAACATAGCACCTCCTCATCATTGTCATGATCTTCACCATAGCCCACGTCCGGGGGCGGGGTACAGCCTAATCTTTCAGATACCCCTTATCAGGTACGTCGGTTCCACGGCATCACTTTCAGCAGTCGCGCCATACCGCAAAAACCTGTCACACCGGCAAACAACAGCCCGGCGCCCACAAAACCGCTCAGCAGGAAAAAGCCGCTGGAGACGCTGTAACCCAGCACCACGCCGCAGAGGATCAGCAGTCCGGCGGCGATCTGCACCTGACGCATCAGCGGAAGCGGCTGCGATCGATCTTCAACGGTCAGCAGCCCGGCCTGCTTCCAGCCCTGAATGCCTCCCTCAACCACAAAGGCGTTCGCAGGGGACGCTGCCTGCGCCAGACGAGCAGCATGGTTTGAGGTTCGTGCGCCGGACTGACAGTGGAAAATCACCGTTTCTCCCGGCGCTGCGTTAAGCCCGCCGGGTAACGAATCCAGCGGAATGGAGTGCGCCGCCGGAATATGCTCGCGGGCATACTCGTCGGGGTCGCGAATATCGATAAGTCTGGCGCCTTCAGCAATCAGCGCGTTTGCCTGCTGCGGCGTAATAAGAGGAAGAGACATTGTGTTTCCTTACGGACAATTTCGGAACAGTAGAGCATTTAAGGCGGGGTTTAAGCCAGTGTAAAGAGGGTAAAGGCAGGTAAAAGCGCGAGAGACGAATGGCAGTTAACCGTAAACTGGCTACGCTTAGAGAAGTGTCTTTTATAATTTTCAATTGGTTAGCTTGCACGGAGTGTTTTATGGGTTTTTGGCGCGTTGTTTTTACGATTATTCTCCCGCCGCTGGGCGTGCTGCTTGGCAAGGGGCTGGGCTGGGCGTTTATGCTGAATATCCTTCTGACTATCCTGGGCTACTTCCCCGGTCTTATCCACGCATTTTGGGTTCAGACGAAGAGCTAGGTACGCCACAGTAAGTCACTGTAGATTCGGGTCAGCACGCCTTCCGGGCCAAACTGCTGTTTGATCCAGCGCGTGACCTGACCGGTCGCCGCATGCTGCGTGGCGAGCAGCATGCGCGAATCCTGACGTGGATTATTGATCCGCCGCGTTACCAGCAGCCCGTCCTCCACCGCCTCACGCGTCATATATTCCGGTAAAAAGCCAATACCTTCCCCCAGGATCTGACACTGGCATTTCGTGTTGAAGTCCGGCACCAGAATCGCCTCCTGGCCGTGAAGCAGCCAGCCCACCTTCTTGTTGATGGTATGCGCGGTGTCCTCGACCATGATATTGGGATACAGACGCAGCTGACTTTCGGAAATGGGCTCCGGGGCGAACGCCAGCGGATGGGTGGGCGCGATGGCAAATACCCAGCGGATCGCGCCTATCTCGGTGTAATCAATGCCGCCGCCGTCCAGCAGCGTATCCGGCGCGCCAATGGCGATGTTGGCCTGATTATTAATGATGGAATCCCAGACGCCGTTATACACCTCGGTCGTCACCGTGATCTGGCAGGTGGGAAACTGTTTTTTCAGCACCTGGAGCAGACGCGCGGTATGGCGTGGCGTATACAAAAGCTGATTTATGCAGATGCGCACCCGCGTCTCAATGCCCTGAGAAATGGTATCAATCCCGCGCTTGATGGCATGAAAGTCATTCAGCAGGTCGGTCGCTTTACGATAAAAGTAAAAACCGGATTCTGTCAGCTCAATGCTGCGCGTGTTGCGTACAAACAGCACCACGTCCAGTCCGGTCTCCATGCGTTTGATGGTGTAACTGATGGCGGAGGTGGTCACGCCCAGCTCGGCAGCCGCTTTGCTGAAACTGCCAAAACGTGCCGCGGTGGTGAAGGCCAGCAAATTCTCTTCGGTAAAGATGGAATTCATATTATGGCTCCTGGTGACCATCAGTTTTGAACATTTTTTAACAGCGGTGTTACATCATAGTTGATGCCGGTCACAGTTCTGGCTTTTTACGTAGGGCCGCGCTGTGTAAGGCTTTTTCAGCCATAAGGATAATGCAGCCTGAAGCGCGTAAACGCGGTAAAACATAAGAAAAAGGTTGCACAGACGCACGTTTCTGCCGGACCGTTGAATTTAACTCAACAATGAATTGCGTGTCGATGAATCATTTTTAAGCGGATTCTTTTATGACCAGGCTGTTGCTATTCTCAGGTCATCAGAAGTGAAACATAGGGAGTCTGAATATGTCTGCAACTGCACGGGTTACAGAATTTCTGCTGGCGGCAGAAGAGGGCAATATCGACGCGCTAAAAGCCTGCCTGGAGAAAGGCGTGGATATTAACGCGACCAACCGCCAGAAAAGAACCGCCATTATTATTGCCAGCCTGAAAAAGCATTACGCCTGTGTGGAGTTTTTAATTGCCGCCGGGGCGGATATTGATAAACAGGACCAGACCTGTTTTAACCCCTTCCTGATCGGCTGCCTGACCAATGATTTAACCCTGCTGCGCATTGTCCTTCCGGCGAATCCGGATCTCGACCGTCTGACGCGCTTTGGCGGCGTGGGCATTACCCCTGCCAGTGAAAAAGGGCACGTTGAAATCGTGCGTGAGCTGCTGGAAAAAACCGACATCAACGTCAACCACACCAATTTTGTCGGCTGGACGCCGCTGCTGGAGGCCATCGTATTAAATGACGGCGGCGCAAAGCAGCAGGAAATTGTGAAGCTGCTGCTGGATCACGGCGCGAACCCGCACATGACCGATAAATACGGCAAAACCCCGCTCGAACTGGCGCGGGAAAAAGGCTTCAACGCGATCGCAGACCTGCTGCTGGCGGCAGGCGCATAGCGCATTCGGTCAGCCTTCCCCTGGCTGGCCGTTAATCAATAAACGCATTGTTACCGACGTGCATTTAGCACGACGGCGGCCCCCTTTTATCTTAAACAGGTGAAAATAATGCCAACCAAAATCGTCATAAAAAAGAATACGTATTTCGATTCGGTTTCCTTAATGTCGGTTTCCACCAAAGCCAATAAATTGCCGGGCGTCGAGCAGGCGTTTGTGGCGATGGCGACGGAAATGAACAAAGGCGTATTAAAAAACCTCGGGCTATTAACGCCGGAATTAGCGGACGCGAAAAACGGCGACCTGATGATCGTTATTAAAGGCGATGCGGCGAATGAGGAAACCCTCGCCGCCATTGAAGCGTTATTCACGCGTAAAGAGCGCACGGGCTCCCATGAAGCACGCTACGCGACGATTGCCAGCGCCAAAACCCATCGTCCGGACAGCAACCTTGCGGTGATTTCCGTCAACGGCACCTTCGCCGCCCGGGAAGCGCGCCAGGCGCTGGAAAACGATCTTAACGTGATGCTGTTCTCCGATAACGTCTCGCTCGACGACGAGCTGGCGCTGAAGCAGCTGGCGCATGAAAAGGGTCTGCTGATGATGGGGCCAGACTGCGGCACCGCCATTATCAACGGTGCGGGGCTGTGCTTCGCCAACGCGGTGCGTCGCGGGCAGATTGGCATCGTTGGCGCCTCCGGCACCGGCAGCCAGGAGCTGAGCGTGCGCATTCATGAGTTCGGCGGCGGCGTGTCGCAGCTGATCGGTACCGGCGGACGCGATCTCAGCGAGAAGATCGGCGGCCTGATGATGCTCGATGCCATCGACATGCTGGAGGCGGACGACGCGACCCGGGTGATAGCGCTCATCTCCAAACCGCCTGCACCCGCGGTGGCTGAGAAAGTACTGGCCCGTGCGCGCGCCTGCCGCAAGCCTGTGGTTGTGTGCTTCCTGGGCCGCAACGAACCGCCAGCCGATGAAGACGGTTTGCAGTTTGCTCGTGGCACCAAAGAGGCGGCCCTGAAAGCGGTGCTGCTTACCGGCATTAAAAAAGACGACCTGGATTTACATCCGCTCAACTGGCCGCTGATCGAAGAGGTACGCGCCCGCCTGACGCCGCAACAGAAGTACATTCGCGGCCTGTTCTGCGGCGGCACCCTGTGCGACGAAGCGATGTTTGCCGCGCTGGAGAAGTTTGACGATGTTTACAGCAACATCCAGCCGGACCCGGCCAGGCGTCTGAAAGATATCAGCGTCAGCCAGGCCCACACCTTCCTTGATTTCGGTGACGATGACTTCACCAACGGCAAACCACACCCGATGATCGACCCGACCAACCGCATCAGCCGCCTGCTACAGGAGGCGCGCGATCCGCAGGTGGGGGTGATCGTGATGGATTTCGTGCTCGGCTTTGGCGCGCACGACGATCCGGTGGGGGTGATGATCGAGGCGATCAAAGAGGCACAGGCGATCGCGAAAGCCGACAACCGTCCGCTGGAAATTCTCGGCTACGTGCTCGGCACCGATCAGGATCCGCAGTCTCTGGCGCAGCAGTGCCAGCTGCTGACTGACGCAGGCGTCATCTGGGCCAGCAGCAGCACCAATACCGGATTACTGGCACGCGAATTTGTCTGCAAAGGGGAGAGAGCATAATGACGACCTTATTCAACCAGCCGCTGAACGTGATTAACGTCGGGATTGCGATGTTCAGCGATGACCTCAAAAAACAGCACGTTCCCGTGACCCAACTCGACTGGACGCCGCCGGGGCAGGGCAATATGCAGGTAGTGGACGCGCTCGATCAGCTGGCGGAAAAACCGCTGGCGGAGAAAATCGCCGCCGCGAACAAAATTGCCCTGGAGCGGATTATTCAGTCCCATCCGGTGCTGGTGGGCTATGACCAGGCGATCAACGTGGTGCCGGGCATGACCCGCACGACCATTCTGCACGCCGGTCCGCCTGTTACCTGGGAAAACATGTGCGGGGCGATGAAAGGCGCGGTTACCGGCGCGCTGGTGTTTGAAGGGCTGGCGACGGATCTGGAGGACGCGGCAAGGCTGGCGGCGTCAGGCGACATCACCTTCTCGCCGTGCCACGAGCACGACTGCGTGGGCTCCATGGCGGGCGTCACCTCCGCGTCGATGTTTATGCACATCGTTGAGAACAAAACTTACGGCAACCGCGCCTTCACCAACCTCAGCGAGCAGATGGCGAAGATCCTGCGCATGGGGGCTAACGACCAGAGCGTGATCGAGCGCCTGAACTGGATGCGCGACGTGCTCGGCCCGATGCTGCGCGACGCGATGAAGATTATCGGCGAAATCGACCTGCGCCTGATGCTGGCCCAGGCGCTGCACATGGGCGACGAGTGCCACAACCGCAACAACGCGGGCACCACGCTGCTTATTCAGGCGCTGACGCCAGGGCTGATCCAGGCGGGCTATCCAGTGGCGCAGCAGCGTGAGGTGTTCGAGTTTGTCGCCAGCAGCGACTACTTCTCCGGCCCGACGTGGATGGCAATGTGTAAAGCCGCGCTGGATGCCGCCCACGGCATTGAGTACAGCACCGTCGTCACCACCATGGCGCGCAACGGCTACGAGTTCGGCCTGCGCGTTTCCGGCCTGCCGGGGCAGTGGTTCACCGGCCCGGCGCAGCAGGTGATCGGCCCGATGTTCGCGGGTTATAAGCCGGAAGACTCCGGGCTGGATATCGGCGACAGCGCGATTACCGAAACCTACGGCATCGGCGGCTTTGCAATGGCGACGGCCCCGGCAATCGTGGCGCTGGTGGGCGGCACGGTGGAGGAAGCCATCGATTTCTCCCGCCAGATGCGCGAAATCACCCTCGGCGAAAACCCGAACGTCACCATTCCACTGCTGTCGTTTATGGGCATCCCGACCGCCATCGACATCACGAAGGTCGCGGGCAGCGGCATTCTGCCGGTCATTAATACCGCCATTGCCCACAAGGACGCCGGGATCGGCATGATTGGGGCGGGCATCGTTCACCCGCCGTTTAGTTGTTTTGAAAAGGCGCTGTTAACCTTCCGCGATCGCTACGTTCTATAAGGTATGCATCCATGAAAAACATGAAACTGGAGTGGAAAAGAGGTGACTGGGCAGCTTATTTCGGGTTGATGACCAACAACCTGACCAATTTGCTGACCATGATGGGGCTGCTCATTTTTGTCGTCGGCATCCCGAAGGAGATTGTTTATGGACGCATCGCGCCAGCCTTCGGGCTGGCGGTGCTGGTGGCGAGTCTTTGCTATACGTGGTTTGGCCTGCAAATGGCGCGCGCCACCGGACGAACGGACGTCACCGCGCTGCCGTCCGGCCCGAGCGCGCCGTCGATTTTTACCGTGACCTTTCTGGTCCTGATGCCGGTTTACCAGCAAACCGGCGATGCGGATTTCGCGATTCAGATTGGCCTGGTGTGGTGCTTTGTGGAAGCGATGATCCTCGCGGGCGGTTCCTTCCTGGGGGAAACCATCCGCAAGATGATCCCGCGTACCGTGCTGCTGTCGTGCCTGTCCGGTCTTGGCCTGCTGCTGCTGGCGATGAACCCGATGTTGCAGGCGTTCGAAGCGCCCACCGTGTCGTTTATCGTCCTGCTGCTGATCTTCATTAACTGGTTCGGTAAAAAGCCGATTTTCGCCAAAATCCCGACCGGCCTGCTGCTGTTAATTGCCGGTACTCTGCTTGCGTGGATCTCCGGCCTGCAAAGCCCGGATGCCATTAAAGCGTCCATGTCATCCTTCGGCTTTAACCCGCCGGAAGTGCACGTGGACAGCTTTATGCAGGGGCTGCCGCACGCGCTGCCGTATCTGGCGTCCGCCGTACCGCTGGGGCTGGCGAACTACATCTTTGACCTGGAGAACATCGAAAGCGCCCATGCGGCAGGGGATGAATACCCGACCCGCAAGGTAATGCTGGCGAACGGTCTGGCCTCGATGCTCGGCTGCCTGATGGGCAATCCGTTCCCGGTCACGGTCTACGTCGGCCATCCGGGCTGGAAAGCGATGGGCGCCAGCATCGGCTACACCCTGGCGTCCGGCGTGACCATGTTCATCGTGCCGCTGTTCGGGCTTGGGGCGTTTATGCTCGCCATCATACCGATGACCGCTATCGTGCCGATCCTGGTGTTTATCGGCGTGGTCACCGCCAACCAGGTGGTGAGGGAGACCCCGAAAGTGGAGGTGCCCGTCATCTTCATCTGCCTGTTCCCGTGGATCGCCAACTGGGCGCTGACCATGATGAACAGCGTGATGAGCGCGGCGGGGACCAGCGCGG
The DNA here is from genome assembly GCF_049238215.1 of Enterobacter cloacae complex sp. IR5441. Taxonomy (NCBI): domain Bacteria; kingdom Pseudomonadati; phylum Pseudomonadota; class Gammaproteobacteria; order Enterobacterales; family Enterobacteriaceae; genus Enterobacter; species Enterobacter cloacae complex sp. IR5441. The sequence continues at coordinate 102,174 of NZ_JBMKIA010000013.1, read as the reverse complement.
GGAAAATCGGCACCGACGTGCTGCACAGCAAGGGGATCTACTACGAAGGCCTGATGCATCTCGGCAACGGCGCGCCGCTCGCCAGCATGCTCTGGGGCTGTATCGCCATCTTCGCCATCCTCAACAAACCGCTGCGCGGGGCCGTCGCGGCGGCCGGTGGAGCGCTGCTGGCGCTGTTTGGCGTGATCCACGCCCCGGTGGTGGGCTTTGCCGAGGGCAGTTCCCTGATGTTCGTTACGGCCTACCTGATGATGGGCGGGATGTTTGTGGTGAAGCATGTGCTGGATACCTCTGTTAATCCCCCTCTCCCTCTGGGAGAGGGCCGGGGTGAGGGCACCAGAACGCACCTTCTAAAGGAAACAAAATGAAAGAGCTTATGGTCGTCGCCATCGGCGGCAACAGCATTATCAAAGACAACGCCAGCCAGTCGATTGAGCATCAGGCGCAGGCGGTCAAAGCGGTGGCTGAGTCGGTGCTCGAAATGCTGGCTACGGACTATGACATCGTGCTCACCCACGGCAATGGCCCGCAGGTGGGGCTGGATCTGCGCCGCGCCGAAATCGCCCACGAGCGGGAAGGGCTGCCGCTGACCCCGCTGGCGAACTGCGTGGCGGATACCCAGGGCGGGATCGGCTACCTGATCCAGCAGGCGCTCAACAACCGCCTGGCGGCGCGCGGGGAACAAAAAGCGGTCACGGTCGTCACCCAGGTGGAGGTGGATAAAAACGATCCTGGCTTTACGCACCCGACAAAACCCATCGGCGCGTTCTTCAGCGAGGCGCAGCGCGACGAACTGCAACTTGCGCACCCGGACTGGCATTTTGTTGAGGATTCAGGCCGGGGGTATCGCCGCGTGGTGGCTTCACCGCAGCCGCGGCGCATCGTTGAGTCGGATGCCATCAAGGCGCTGACGCAGAAAGGATTTGTGGTGATCGGCGCGGGCGGCGGAGGCATTCCTGTGGTGCGCAGTGAACAGGGCGATTACCAGAGCGTGGACGCGGTGATAGATAAAGATCTCTCCACCGCGCTGCTGGCGCGCGAGATCCGCGCCGACGTGCTGGTGATCACCACCGGCGTGGAGAAAGTGTGCGTTAACTTCGGCAAGCCGAACCAGCAGACGCTGGATACCGTCAACGTGGCGCAGATGACGCGCTACATGGAAGAAGGGCATTTTCCGGCGGGCAGCATGTTGCCGAAAATCGTCGCCTCGCTGGAATTTTTACGCCATGGCGGCAGGAGGGTAATCATTACCTCGCCGGACTGCCTGCCCGCAGCGCTGCGCGGTGAAACGGGTACCCACATTATTAATGAAGGAAGATAAGATGAGTGAGAATAAAAGCCGCCGCGAGTTTATCAGCCAGAGCGGCAAAATGGTTACCGCCTGCGCGCTGTTTGGCGCCACGGGTTCCGTCGCGTATGCTGCCGATTCAGCAAAGGCAACCTGCGAGACGGGTAAACCGATGAACATCACCGCAAAACATTACTATCTCGACAACGTGCTGCTGGAAGCCGGGTTTAACTTCGACGGCAGCGTGGCGACAAGCACCCGCACCGAGCTGAAAACGCTGGAAATCAAAGACGGGAAAATCGTCGCCCTGCGCGACAACAACAGCCACGCCGACGCCTCGCTGCCGCACTACGACGCGGGCAAAAAGCTGATGCTCCCGGCGATGCGCGACATGCACATCCATCTGGACAAAACCTTCTACGGCGGCCCGTGGCGCTCCCTGAACCGTCCGGCGGGCACCACCATCCAGGACATGATCCGCCTGGAGCAGAAGCTGCTGCCGGAGTTACAGCCCTACACGCAAGAACGCGCCGAAAAGCTGATCGACCTGCTCCAGTCCAAAGGGTCCACCATCGCCCGCAGCCACTGCAACATAGAGCCGGTTTCCGGCCTGAAAAACCTGGAAAATTTGCAGGCGGTACTGGCGCGCCGAAGCCGAGGTTTTGACTGTGAAATTGTTGCCTTCCCGCAGCACGGCCTGCTGCTGTCTCATTCTGAAAAGCTGATGCGCGAGGCGATGCAGGCGGGGGCGCATTACGTGGGCGGGCTGGACCCGACCAACGTCGACGGCGCGATGGAGAAATCCCTCGACACCATGTTCCAGATTGCGCTGGATTATGACAAAGGGGTGGATATCCATCTGCATGAAACCAGCCCGGCGGGCGTGGCGGCGGTGAACTACATGGTACAAACCGTGGAGAAAACGCCGGCGCTGAAGGGGAAGCTGACCATCAGCCACGCCTTCGCCCTGGCGACGCTTAACGAGCAAGAGGTGGATGAGATCGCCACCCGCATGGCGGCACAACAGGTGACCATCGCCTCCACCGTGCCGATTGGCACTCTGCACATGCCGCTGAAGCAGCTGCGTGATAAAGGCGTGTTTGTCATGACCGGTACCGACAGCGTGATCGACCACTGGTCGCCGTACGGTCTGGGGGACATGCTGGAGAAAGCCAACCTCTATGCACAGCTCTATATTCGCCCGAATGAGCAGACGCTTTCGCGCGCGCTGGGCATTGCCACCGGCGACGTGCTGCCGCTAAACGACAAAGGCGAGCGCGCGTGGCCGAAAGCGCAGGACGACGCCAGCTTTGTGCTGGTGGATGCCTCCTGTTCCGCCGAGGCCGTGGCACGCATCTCTCCGCGTACCGCGACGTTCCATAAGGGGAATCTGGTCTGGGGCTCTGTGGGCTAATGTGGTGCCGGGTGGCGCTGCGCTTACCCGGCCTACGGTTCGGAGATTTTGTAGGTCGGGTAAGGCGAAGCCGCCACCCGGCAATGCCATATACTCGCCGCCCGTAAGGTTCAATAACCGACCTTATACACCCGCCCGCTCTGCACCCCTTCCACGCTGCGGCGGTAAGCCTGCGCAACGGTCGCGGCGGGAACGCTTTCAAAGCCCGGGAAGAAGCCGTCGTACGCTTCGGCGGATTCGGTCAGCACCGTCGGGCTGATCAGATTAATGCGAATACCGCGCGGCAGTTCACAGGCCGCGGCGCGCACAAACCCTTCCAGCGCGGCGTTAACCGTGGTGGCATTCACGCCCTGGGCAATCGGCTCGTGCGCCACAATCCCGCTTATCAGCGTAATCGAGCCACCTTCGTTCAGGTAGTGCTGGCCGGTCAGCGCCAGACGAACCTGCCCCAGCAGCTTATCCTGCAAACCCTGGTTGAACTCGCCGTCGGTCATGGTTGAGAGCGGGCCGAAGTGCAACCCTCCGCTGGCGGAGACAATCGCATCCACCGGACCGATCTTTTTGAACAGCGCCTGCACGCTCGCCTGCGAGGTGATATCCACCTGATGATCGCCCTGCGTGCGACCCACGCGGATCACCTCGTGGCGACGGCTTAGCTCTTCTGTCACAGCACGACCGACGGTACCGCTGGCACCAATAATGACGATTTTCATAGAAGACTCCTTATGTTGTGAGCCTTCATTCTTTAATAAATAAAAATTCAGATAAACTGGGCTGATGTTAGAAGAATGCTAACCAGAGGTTCGTAATATGGATAAGCTTCGCGGCATGGAGACGTTCATCGCGGTGGTGGAAAGCGGCAGCTTTACCGGCGCGGCGGCCCGGCTGGAGATGTCGGCGGTAATGGTCGGGAAGTATATTGCGCAGCTGGAATCGCAGCTCGGTACGCGGCTGCTGGAGCGCAACACCCGTCGCCAGAGCCTGACGGATGCCGGACGCGTTTATTTCGAAGAGGCCAGGCGCGTGCTGGAGCAGGTCTCGATTGCTGAAAACGCGGTTGAGCGTCTGCGAGCCACGCCCGCCGGCACCCTGCGCGTGACGGCGCCTACCTCGTTTGGCGGCTGCGTTATCGCGCCTCTGACGGCCACGTTTTTGCAGCGTTACCCGGAAGTGCGCATCGAACTGGATCTCACCAACCGAATGGTGGATCTGGTAGAGGAAGGGGTCGATCTGGCCATTCGTATCGGTGAGATCCGTAATGAGGATCTGGTGGCGAAATATCTGTGTCCCTACAACATGGTGATCTGCGCCGCGCCGGATTATCTGGCGCGTCACGGTACGCCGCAAACGCCAGCCGATCTGGTGGATCACCTGTGCCTGTCGCACACGGTCTGGACGGCGCGTAACGAGTGGCGGCTGCCGGGAGTGGAAGGCGAAGTGCGCTGGAAGCGTGATGCCGTCTTACGATGCAATGACGGCTATGGCTTACGCATGGCGGCGCGAGCCGGGGCGGGACTCCTGCTGCAACCGGAAGTGCTGGTGGCGGAAGAGCTGGCGAGCGGCAGGCTGGTTCGGGTTCTGGAAGCGTTTACGCCCGCGCCGAGGCCGGTGCATTTACTGTGGCGTCAGGATTTGCGGCCGCTGCCTAAGCTAACGGAATTTATTGCCCATATTCTGCTAAGATTGGGCACAATATAAAAAAAGAAGGTAAGTAAAGAATGTCTGCAAACAAACTCGCCAGCAGCGCGCAGGGCCTGCAATCCTCTGCCATCCGTGAATTATTAAAACATAGCAAAATGGCAGGCGTGATTTCGCTGGGTGGCGGTATTCCAAATCCGGACCTGTTCGATCATGAGGGTTTAAAAATCGCTGCTGATGCCGTGCTGTCTCAGCATTTTGGCGAAGCGTTCCAGTATGGCCTGACGGAAGGCGTCCCGGGGCTGCGCGAAGAGATCCAACGCATCTGTGAAGGTCGCGGCATCGCCTGTAAAGCCGATGACGTGGTCATTACTTCCGGCTCGCAACAATCGCTTGACGTGCTGGCGCGGGCGTTAATTAACCCGGGCGATACGGTCGTCGTGGAGCGGCCTACCTACCTCGCCGCGTTGCAGGTCTTTGGCCTGGCGCAGGCGAATTTTGAATCCGTTGGCACCGACGGCGACGGCATGAAAGTGGATGAACTTGAAGCGCTGGTAGCCACCAAAACCATCAAAGCGGTTTATATCGTGCCAACCTTTGGTAACCCGGGCGGCGTGACGCTCTCCGAAGCGCGTCGTAAACAGCTGGTGGAATTATCGAAGCGCTATGACTTCGTGATTATCGAAGACGACCCGTACAGCGAGATCAACTACACCGACGAAGCGTTCCGCCCGCTGATTGCTCATGCCAAAGATATCGGCAATGAGGATAACGTGGTGTACACCTCCACCTTCTCTAAAATCCTCGCGCCGGGCACCCGCGTGGGCTGGGTGCTGGTGCCGGAGTGGCTGAAGCGCGCGGTGGTGAACCTCAAGCAAACCACCGATCTGCACACCAGCACGCTGTCGCAGCTGATGACGTACGAGTATCTGAAAACCGGTCGTCTGGCGAATCAGATTAAAATGATCCGCGAAGCCTATCGCCAGAAATACCAGACCTTTGCAACGGAACTGGAAGCGGAGCTGGGCGATGTGATGTCGTTCCACAAGCCAAAGGGCGGCATGTTCCTGTGGGCGAAAATGAACAACGGCATCAATACGACGAAATGGCTGGAAAAAACGTTGAGCAACGGCGTCGTGTTTGTGCCGGGTGAGTTCTTCTACTGCAACGAGCCGGACCATACCACGCTGCGCATGTCTTTCGTTACCCCAACGGATGAGCAGCTTAAAGAAGCGGTTCGACGCCTCAAAATTTCCCTGTAACAGGATGCGCATAATGGCAGATGCCGTTATGCGCTGTTCCCGTGCAGGGTAACGTCTGGCTTGCCGGATTTTCGCTTCGCCATGACTTCCGCAACGGTTTTTATCCGGCTTAACTCCTCCTGCGTGCGGGAGTTAGATTGCGCTTCCCAGATATCAACGTTTAGCTGTAAGTTCAGCCAAAATTCAATAGTGGTATTAAAGGCTTTTGCCAGTTTGATCGCCATATCGGCAGTAAGTTTGCGATTGTTATTGACCAATGCGCTTACGGTATTGCGGTGTACATTTAGCATCTCTGCCAGATCGTTGATTTTCAGATTGAGCGGTTCAAGATACTCATACTGCAACACCTCGCCCGGCGTGGTGGGTTTGCGGAGTGCCTGTTGAAGTGTCATAGGTGATGCCTCACTTGTGTTGCGTGTACTTGTGTGGAGAGAGATAGAGATCGTCTGCTTTTCCCGCTGACCAGCGAAATACAAGCCTGTATTGTCTGTTTACCCGGATAGAGGAATATCCCTTCAACGGAGGACTCAATGCTTCATACATATTGCCCGGTGGCGATCGTAAATCCAGGTGCGACATGGCCGCATTGATGATGTCGAGCTTTCTTGCAAGCGCTGTTTCCAGATTCAAAGGAATAACATTGCTCGATCTCCCGTAGAGAAAAAAATCCTCAAGCCATTGATCCCGATAATGATTAATCATAATGCTGGTAAGCTCCAGTCCTTGAAGCTGAGTGGATAGTAATGCACTCCTACACTGTGCACAAGTGCGTTTTGTCTGCGAGTAATATTACCCTGGTCATGGCTGAAGGGAAGTGTGATGCATGACTAAAGGTTAATTCTTCGAGGCGGATTCCACGTCTTGCGTGCGGATTAATGCCCGGCGGCGCTGCGCTTGCGCGGGCCTGCGAGAATGTAGGCCGGGTAAGGCGCAGCCGCCACCCGGCGTTTGACTACCGCTCCCTCAGCGCCTCCTTCGCCCGGTTAAACGGTTTGATCATATAATCCAGCACCGTTTTCTCCCCGGTCTTGATATCCACTGTCGCTATCATCCCCGGCACGATCGAGAAGTGCCTGCCCGCCTTATTCACCAGATAATCCTGGCTGGTACGGATAAACACCCGGTAATAGAACACCTCCGGCTTCGCTTCGTCCTGAATAGTGTCCGGCGAAATGGTCTCCACCACCCCGTGTAGCCCACCGTAAATCGCGTAATCGTAGGCGGTGATTTTCACCAGCGCCTCCTGATTAGGGTGGATAAAGGCGATATCCCGCGGCGAGAGGCGGGTTTCAATCAGCAGGTGGTCGTCCACCGGCACAATTTCCATCAGCTCACCGTTGGGCGGGATCACACCGCCAATCGTTGTCACTTTGATGTTTTTCACGATCCCGCGCACCGGAGACTTCACCGTCAGACGGGTAACGGAATCCTCGCGGCCTTTCAGGATCGCTGACACCATATCCACCTCGGCGTTGGCCTTCGACAGCGCTTCACGGGCCTGCACGTAATACTGGGAACGTACGTCGGTGAGCTTCAGCTCCAGGTCGCTTTTCTGCCTTTGCAGGCGCAGCACTTCCACGTGGCTGGCGGCCCCGGTTTTCACCAGCCGCTGGGTGATCGCCAGCTCTTTGTTCGCGAGATCTAACGCGGCGCGCAACTCCCGCTGGGTATCCTCAAGCTGGGCGCGGCGCGAGTTGTAGAGCCGCGTTTCAGCGGCGGTCAGGTCGGTCCATTTCGCCAGGGACGGCGGGAATTTAAGCGGCAGATCGTTCACCTCGGCATACAGACGCGCGCTGGAGGCCAGCGACGCGCGGTAACGCGCCGCGCTTTCGCCGACGTTGGATTCCGAGCGGGTAGGATCCAGTCGCGCCAGCACCTGTCCGGCCTGCACCTGATCCCCTTCGTGCACGTTCAGCTCGGTGAGGATCCCCCCATCCAGCGACTGCAAAACCTGCTCGCGTGAGCTGGGGATCACTTTCCCGGTGCCGGTTGAGACTTCGTCCAGCACCCCGAACCACGCCCAGACGCCGAGCACCACAAACATCAGCAGGGAGAAGAAAACAATGCGCCGGGCACCGGTATAACCGCTTTCTGAGTCGAGCGCGTTATCCAGATCTTCTACTGCGGCAACGTCACGCTGACTGATTTTCATTTTTCCACTCCCGTCCGGTTGCCTGCTGCTGTTGCTGCATACGGCTGTTGTTCAGCGCCTGGGCTTTTGGCGCGTCCATCACCAGCATGCCATCTTTGAGTACCACCACGCGCTCCACCAGCTCCAGCACCGGCACGCGGTGGGTCGCGACAATCAGCGTGCGGTTGCCAAGCCACGCTCCGAGGCGCTGAATAAATTCCCGCTCGGTATGCTCATCAAGGGAAGCGGTCGGTTCATCCATCAGCACGATATTCGGATCGCGCAGTAGCATCCGTGCCAGCAGGATGGACTGCCGCTGCCCGCCGGACAGCCCGACACCGTTCTCCATAATCGGGTAATCCAGCCCCTTCGGCAGCTTCTGCACAAAGCTGGCCGCGCCGCACATCTCCAGCACCTCGAAGATCTCTTTATCGGTGGCGCGCGGCATGCCGAGCGTGATGTTCTCGCGCAGGGTGCCGTAAAACAGCCGGGCGTTCTGGGTCATAAAGCCGACGTTTCGCCGCACGTCAGCCACGTCCAGATGCGGCAGGCTGAGGTTGTCGAGCCGCAGTTCACCGCCCGCCAGATCCATCCCGCCCGCCATCGCCTGCAACAGGGTTGATTTGCCCGCGCCGTTGCGCCCGAGGATCGCCACTTTCTCGCCCGCTTTGATCTCCAGACGGTTAATGCGCAGCGCCATGCGCGGATCTTCCGGGTGATAGCGGAACTGCGCCTGCTCGAACAGGTAATGTCCGCGCAGCACGTCCTGACGGATCGGCGTCTCTTCGCGCTGATTCTCGGTCGGCAGCTGCATAATGCTGTCCAGCCCCTCTTTGGCCGCCTTCACCTGCTGCCAGCGGGCCAGCACGCCGCACAGCGTCGCCATCGGGGCGATCATCCGTGAGGCGAGCATTGAGGCGGCCACCACTGAACCGGTGGTTAAGGTGCCGTCGATCACCATCGGCGCGCCCACCACGATCACCCCGGCATACACCAGGCTCTGAATGGTCATCCCCCAGTTGATCAGGTTCTGCGTCAGCTCGCGGGTGCGCAGGCCGGATTCGGCGGTGATCTGGATATAGCTGTTCCACTGCTGCAAAAAGCGGTTCTCCGCCTGCATCAGCTTGATGTCCTCCAGCCCCTGCACGCTCTCCACCAGCACCGCGTTGCGCAGGGTGGATTCATGCGCTGACTGCTTCGCCAGCTCCGCCAGCTTCTTTTGCAGCAGCAGGCCAGGCAGGACCATGATCACTGCCGCCACCGGAGCGATCCACGCCAGCTGCGGGGCGATGATCGCCAGCACAATCACAAACAGGATAAAGAACGGCAGATCGACGATGGTGGAGATGGTGGAGGAGGTGACCATCTCACGGATCTGCTCCAGCTCGCGCAGCTGGGAGATAAAGCTGCCGGTGGAGCGCGGAATGGCGCTGTGGCGCAGCCGCAGCGCGTGGCCGAACACCCGATCCGAGACGCGCAGATCCGAGCGTTTGCCCAGCAGATCCATAATGTGTCCGCGCGCCACGCGCAGCACAAAGCCAAACAGCGTGGCGATCAGCACCCCGATGGTCAGCACATAGAGCGTCGGATAGGACTGGGCGGGGATCACCCGGTCATACACCTGCATGGAAAAGACGATGCCCGAGAGGGAGAGCACGTTAATGAACAGTGCAGCCAGCATCACCCAGCTGTAAGGGCGAAGGTCGCGCATCACCAGCCGGTAGAGCCAGTCCGGGCGGTATTTTGAGATATAGGCATCCACGCGGCTGTCCTTCAGCGCCGCCAGCGGACGCAGGGCGATGACGTGGCGGATGGCAGGCAGCATCGCGCTCATCGACAGGCGGTTGGTGTGCGTGCTGTCGTCGAAAAAGCTGACCTCAAGCGTATCCTCGCCGTCGAAATTGTCGATCACGCCGATTTTACCGTCGTTCAGCTCCACCACCACCGGCAGACGCCAGCTGTTGATGGCGTGCTGATCGGCCGTCAGCAGCTGGAATGTCAGCCCGGCTTCACGGGCGAGCTGCGTCAGCGCGGGCACCATCGGTTTGCCTTTCAGCCACGGCGCGCCGGCGATCAGCGAGCCTGGCGAACAGGCAACGCGATAGCGCGTCGCCACATAGCCAAACGCCTGCGCCCACTGCTCCAGCGCCTCATCCGTCATATTTTCACCCTGCGGAATATCGCGTTGCTTCATGGCTGGATCTCCACGGTCTGGATGGTGCGGTTTTCAAGATCGAACGCGTGACGCAGGCGCCCGGTGTTGTACAGACAGTTGAGCTGAAGCTGATGCAGCTGTCCGGCGGTTTGCTGTTGGGTAAAGCGCGCCTGATACACCTCCTGCTCGGCGTTGAGCACGTCGAGCAGCGGGCGGGAACCGAGATCGAGATACTGCTGCTGATACAGCTCGCGGGTGCGGGCGCTGAGCGCTTCCTGACGGCCCTGGATCTGAAGCGTGCTCATCAGGCTCATCACCTGGCTGCGCGCTTCCAGCAGTTTTTGCCGCACCTCAAGACGGGTGCGCTGGATGGTGGACTGGGCGGATTCCACCGCGTGTCCGGCGGCGTTACGCCGGGCGGTAAGGCCGCCGCCCTGATAGAGCGGCATCTGCACTTTTACCCACGCGGAGTACTGGGTGCGGTCCCGCGTTTCGTTGCCGGCGTAGCGGTCGTTCAGGTAGTGACGAACTTCCGGCTCCAGCGAAACGGTAGGGGTCATTTGCGCGTTGGCATAGTCGAGATTAGCCTGCGCGACGTTGGCCTGCGCCCAGGCCGCTAATACCGAGGGCACCAGACGATCGTCCGGCTCGGCGATGTCGCAGCTGCGGGCCAGGCTCTGCGGAAAGTCATTGCTGACCGCGTTCAGGCTGTCCCAGCCCAGCAGGCTCATCAGCGTGGCGCGCGAGCTGTCGAGGCTGGCCTGATACTGCATCAGCTGCGCACGCGCCCCTTCGATGCGGGCGTCGGTCTGCACCACGTCAGAGAGTGACGTTGCGCCTTCATCATTACGTTGTTTCGTCAGGGTGCCGATGGAGGACAGGGCATCCAGCTGTTCTTTGGCGGTCTCGACCATCTGCTGCCAGGTCTGCACCTGCACCATGGCGATGGCGGTATCGTGGGCGATGGTGTCGATGCTCACCAGCACGTTGGCCTGCTGCTGGGCGACGCCCGCGTTTTCCGCGCGTACCTGGCTTGCGACTTTGCCGAAGTCGTAAAGCATTTGCGAAAGAGAAAGCACCAGCGAAGGGGTAAAGCCATTATCGTCACCGTCGTGGCTATAGCCGTTATCCATGCCGGCGTTAATTTGCGGATAATATTTCGATTTGGCGACGTCCACATTTTCGCTCTGCTGATAAAGTTTGCCGACGGCTTCACTGATGGCCGGATGCCAGGTCACGGCGCGGTTAACCGCTTCATTCAGCTGTAGCGTGCCGGGGGCGGCTTTGCTGGCTACGGGCGCCACGCGACCATTTAAAGAGGGGAGTTCCTGCGTTTCGCTTAATTGTCCGGTATTAATCATCGCCGCAGGGTTTGCCGCGATAGCGGGCACAGATATCAGGCAGCACGAGAGCCACCAGTAAGGCATCTTCTTTCCCATGTCTTGTCCCTAATAAAAAAGTACTGCTTTTTTGTTTATGCCCGGGCGCTGTGCGCGCCCGGGTCATTTCTTGCAGGTGCTATCAGGTAATGATGTGTTGCTGGTTTACAAGCTCGTCGTAGGTGGTCTGAACGTTGTCCAGCGTAACGAGCGTAGATTTAGTGTAGGCGGCTCCCGTGCCGTCACGGTCGATGGAGATCACAGTATTGTTAACGCTTTGTGAAACAGACACATAGTTCCCCAGCGTCGACGCACTACCGTTCCAGCCCACCAGCAGATCGCCAATGTCGATCTTGTCTCCCTGCGTGAGGGAGAAGTTCGTCCAGTGGTCGCCCGTGCTGTTACCTGCGGTGGCGTTACCCGCCGTATTGTTCAACACCTGATAAATCAGCGTGTCGCCGTAGGCCGTGCCGCTAATCACATCGTTATGCTCCGAACTGACAAACTTCGGCGCCATGTCAATGGTCAGCGACGCGGTATCTTTCACACCGTTGGCATCGGTCAGGGTGTAGTTAAAGACCTCCTTGCTGGTAATGGTAGAGAGCGAGATCCCCGGGTTGAGGGTATAGGTGTAACTGCCGTCAGCGGCAATCGCCAGCGTCCCGTAGTGGCCCGTGATGTTTGACATCGTGCTGCCGGTGTACGGATCCAGCGTGGTGGTAACGCCGTCGTAGCCGGTAATGCTCACGCGGGTATCAACCGAGTGCAGCTGGTCCATCGCCCCTGCGGAGCCGGTGCCGTCGAAGATATTGCCGTCAACGGTGTGGGTGCCCGTCGCGTCGAATTGCGACAGGGAGTAGGTCGTGCCGTTTACGCTTGGGGTAATGGTGATGTTCCCCACGCTCAGCCCCGGTACGCTGCCGGTAAAGTTCAGCGTATAGGTCCCGGCGTTGAGATCCAGACCGGTCAGCGGAACGTCGATGCTGCCGCCCAGCAGTGAGCCTCCGCTGAAGGAGCCGCTGCGAATCACATTCGTCCCGTCAGTGATTGACCAGTTCACCGTCAGCCCGCCCAGTGCCAGCAGCGAGGCCACGTTAAAGTGCAGCGAGGCGTTATGCAGCGCGGTGTTTGCATCCACCACGAAGGTCCCGCTTCCGCTGCCCTGCGTTGACCCCAACACGGCGGTGGTCCAGCTGGCGGTGCCGACGGAGGTATCCGTATAGGTTGACGTATGGTGAACCGACGTGACGTCCATCGCGGTGCTGACATCGTTTACCGCATCCATTGGGCGCGCGGTTGGGGTGATGTTCAGCGATGCCGTGTCTTTCGAGCCGTCAGGCGCGGTGATGGTGTAGACGAAGGTATCCGGCGTGCTGATATGGTCCGCCCCGACCCCGCTGTTCAGGGTGTAGGTGTACTCTCCGGCCGCGTTGATCCGCAGCGTACCGTACTCGCCGGTGATCTCCGTCAGACCGCTGCTGTTCACCGCCACGCCGTTCACGTCGGAGACTACGGTACCCGCTGGCGCAATATCATCCGCCAGCACATCCCCGGTCGTGCTCTCGCTCACGCTTGCCACGCTGTAGACATGATCCTGCAAGACGTTCAGCGTGTAGGCCGTCAGCGCGGTGATCCCCGCCGCCGTATTGAGCAGGAACAGGTACTCACCGGCGGGCAGATTCAGCGTCAGCTGCGAAGAGGTGCCGCCCAGCAGCGGCGCGCGCAGCCAGCCGGGTTCAACGCGCATCTGCTCGAAGGTCTGCGTCGCATTGTTGAACTTATAGATGTAGAGGTCGAACACCGAGGCCAGCGCCACGCCGCCCACGGACGCCTGAACGGTCATGGTGCGGGTGGTGCCTTCTTCCACGTTATAGATGATCGGGTTGGCCAGATCGTCCAGCAGGTTCAGCCCCAGCGTATTGCCAAGGTTGATCCCCACCAGGGTAAAGCCGCCCTGCGACGAGGTGCCGTTGTTGATCGCCTCCACGGTGGTATCGAAGGTCAGCGAGGCGGTATCGTCCACGGCCACGATACCGCTGCTGCTGGTGCCTTCGCCCAGCGACAGCACCAGATTTGCCGAGGCGCTGGTGCCGTTGTGGGTGATGGTGTAGGTAAAGTTCTCCGTGCGCCCAATGACGGCGGCGCTGGTGTTGGTCAGGTTATAGGTATAGCTGCCGTCCAGGTTGATGGTCAGCGTGCCGTACTGCCCCTGAATCACCGTGCCGTCAGCCGTGACGCTGGTGGTGGTGCCCTGGGCGTTGGTGACCGCGGTGACGGTGGTGCCCGCCGGGGCATTGTCGCTGCCTGCGGTTGGATCCACGTCGGTGATGACGTTCCCGACAACGCTGGTCTCGCCGGACACGGTGCCTGCGCTGGTCTCTTTCACCGCCACATCGAGGCTGGTGTAAGAGCCGGTTGCCAGCAGGTTAGTGTTGTAGCTCAGGACGCGATACTGACCATCCGCCAGGCCGGTCAGGTTCAGCGACACCCCCGTCGCGCCGAGGGTCAGCAGGTCTGCGAACTGCGGCTGTCCGGTGTCGACCACGGTGGTCCAGGTGTTGTTGGCGGCGTCAAAGCGCTGTACCACCAGCTCAAGGGTATTGAGCAGGGAGAGTACGGCACCCGTGGCGTTGGCGTTCACGGCAATATCCGCACTGCCGCCGCTGCCGACGGTGAAACCTACCTGCGCGGTGTCGTTGCCGAGCAGCGTCAGCACGTTACCTACGGCGCCCACCAGCAGGAAACCATAGTCGCTGTACTGTGAGTTGGTCACCGTTGCGGTGGTCGTCAGCGCCAGCTCTTCAACGTTGGTGCTGGCAGAGAGCGGCACCACCGGCGCAAGGGCTGAGCCGGGCAGCGAGACGTTGCCTGCCGCATCGGTGGCGGTGATTTGCAGTGTCTGGCCTTCCGTCTGTTTATTGAGGAAGGTGTAGCTCCAGGAGCCGTTGCTGTCTGCCGTGGCGGTGACCGTTGAGTTGTCCGCCAGACGGATGGTGACGGTACTGCCCGCTTCGGCGCTACCGGTCAGTACGCTGCCGTCTGCGTTGAAGGTCCCGGTTGGAGCCGTTGGCGCAGTGAGATCGACAATCACGGTGGTCGAGGTGGAAATCGGGCTGGTGCCCGATCCGTTGGTCGCCGTGGCGGTGAAGGCATGCGGCCCTTCGCTCAGCACCGGGGTGGTGAAGCTCCAGTTGCCGCTGGCATTTGCGGTGACCGTGCCCATCAGCACCCCGTTGTTATAGAGGGTGATGGTCGCGTTCGGCTGCGCCGTGCCGCTCAGGGTTGGCGTGGTGTCATCGGTGGTTTTCCCGTTGGTCAGGTTGCCCGTCACCGTGCCGACGTTATCGTCGATGTTAGCGATCACCGGCGCGTTCGGGATCGTGGTGATCGGGGCAATCACGGAGGTGGTGATACCCGCGTTACCGGCCTTATCGGTAGCAAAGACAATCAGTGACTCCCCGCCGGTCTGTGGAGGGGTGAGGGTGGCGCTGAAGTTTCCGCTGCCGTCCGCGACGGCGGTACCAAGCACGGTTCCGGTGCTGCTGGTGATGGTGACGGTACTTCCCGCTTCCGCCGTACCGGTAACCTGCGTCCCGTTGGTGATCACCGCCAGCCCGGTTGGGGCTGCTGGCGGCGTCAGGTCCACGTTGATCGTGATAATCGGCGATGGCGCGCTGGTATTGCCCGCGGCATCGGTGGCGGTGGCGGTGAAGTTATGCGCGCCTTCGGTCAGCGTGGTGCTGGTTTGCGGCAGCGTCCAGTTGCCGTTGGCATCGGCAGTGACGGTTCCCACCAGCGTCGTGCCGTCGTAGATACGTACGGTGGCATTGGCTTCCGCCGTACCGTTTAAGGTCGGACGGGTGTCGTTGGTTGGGTTGGTGCCGGTGACAGGGCCGGTGACGGTTCCCACATCATCCACAATCGAGGTGATTGCCGGTGCGACAGGGGCGGTGGCATCCACATTGATGGTGTAACCCCCGGTCTGCGCGCTGGCGTTGCCCAGGGCGTCGGTGGCGGAGAAGGTCAGATTATGCGGCCCGTCAGCCAGCGGGGTGGACGGCGTAAAGCTCCACGCGCCGCCGGTGGCGACCGCAGTGCCAATCTGTACCCCATTGTCATAGATGGTTACCGTCGCGCCAGCTTCTGCCGTACCGGTGAGCGTTGGACGTGCATCGTTGGTTAACCCGCCGTTGGCGACAGGCGTCGCAGCATTACCGACGTCGTCGGTGATGCTGGTCAGTACCGGTAGCGCTGGCGGCGTGGTGTCAATGGTCAGGCTGAAATCGGCGGACGGCGCGCCGGTGTTCCCCGCCTGATCCGTTGCTTCTGCGGTAAAGGTGTGTGACCCGGTGCCCAGCGGCACGGTGATATCCACGGTCCAGTTGCCGTTAGCATCGGCAGTACCGGTGCCCACCAGCGTCGTGCCCTCGTAGATATTCACGGTGGCCAGCGGTTCGCTGGTCCCCACCAGACGCGGGAGAGGATCGTTCGTGGTCTGGCCGGAACCAATCGCCCCGGTGATGGTACCAACATCGTCAATCGCCTGGGTGATAACCGGCGCGGCAGGCGCAGTCGTATCCACAACCAGCGTAAAGCCTGGTGAGACAGGGCTGATGTTGCCCGCGGCATCGGTTGCCGTGGCGGTCCAGGTGTGGCTGCCGTTTGCCAGCGTGCCGGTGGTGAAGCTCCATACGCCGTTGGCATCCGCCACGGCGGTGCCCACCTGCTGACCATTCTCATAGATGGTGATGGTCGCGTTGGCTGCCGCGGTGCCGTTCAGCGTTGGCGTGGTGTCGTCTGTGCTTTGTCCCGAGGCGACCGGGCCCAGCACGGGACCGGCATTGTCGGTGGCAGGGGTAAAGACCGGTGCGTCGGGCACCGACGTATCCACCGTCAGGTTGAACGGTGGCGAGGTGACCCCGGTATTGCCTGCGGCATCGGTGGCGTTGAAGGTAATGGTATGCGGCCCTTCACCCAGCGCGGTGGTCGGCGTGAAGGTCCAGTTACCCTGCGCGTTGACGACCGCCGTGCCGATTTCCACATCATCGACAATAACGTGCACCGTTGCGCCCACTTCCCCCGTACCGTTGAAGGTTGGACGGGTGTCGTTGGTGGAACCGTTGCTGGCGATGATTCCCGTTCCCAGGCTGACATCGTCTATCACCGTGGTGACCACCGGGGCCGCAGGGCCGGTGGTGTCCACCGTAAAGGCGAACACTGGCGAGTTGGCGGAGACGTTTCCGACATCATCGCTGGCGTTGACGCGCAGGTTATACGTCCCGTCTGTTAGAACCGGATCCGGCGTAAAGGTCCAGTTACCGTTGCCGTCGACCGTAGTGGTACCAATCTCCACGCCGTTATTCAGAACGTGAATGGTGGTACCCGCCTGGCCGGTGCCGCTCAGGGTTGGCGTGGTGTCATTGGTGACCTGCCCGGCGGTAAGCGGGCCGGTTACGCCACCCGGGGCGTTGTCGCTGACCGTATCGATCGTTGGCACCTGTGGCGCCGTCAGATCGATATTGATGCGCCAGACGCCGGACGGCTGGCTGACGTTGCCCTGCGGATCCGTCGCTCTGACGGTAAAGTCATGCGTCCCTTCGCCGAGGGCGGTTTCAGGGGTAAATGTCCAGGCGCCGGTGCCGTCTGCCGCCACCGTACCAATCTGCGTGGCGCCATCAAAAATGGCGACGACGCTGTTCGGCTCGGCGGTACCGGTCAGGGTTGGCGTAGTGTCGTTGGTTGGATCGCCGCTTGGGACAGGCGTTGCCGCATTGCCTGCGTTATCCGTCACGCTGGTAATCACCGGCGTGGTGGAGACGGTGTCGACCACAATGGTGATCCCGGCCGACGGGGTGCTCTCATTGCCCGCCGGGTCGGTGGCGGTCACGGTCAGGGTGTGGCTGCCGTCGTCCAGCGCAGGCGGCGTGTAGCTCCAGGTGCCGGTCGGACCGACAACAACGGTGCCCAGCGGGTCGCCGTCATCGTACACGGTAATGGTGTCCCCCGCCGTGCCTGTCCCGGTCAGGGTAGGACGGTTGTCGTTGGTGCTCTGCCCGTCGGCGATTGGGCCGGTGATCGGACCTACGTCATCGGTCACCGCACCGATGGCTGGCGCTGTCGGGGCGGTAAGGTCGACGGTGACGGTCGCGATCGGCGACTGCCCGCTGGTCGCGCCGGTGGTGGTATTCGTGGCGGTCACGGCAAAGGTATGTGGCCCTTCCGTCAGCGGCAGGAGCGGCGTGTAGCTCCAGTTGCCGTTGGTATCTGCAACAACGTTGGTCAGCGGAACCAGCACCCCATCCTGATAAATGGCGATCACGCTGCCCGGATCGGCGGTGCCGGTAAGGGTAGGCGTGATGTCATTGGTGGTTTTATCTTTCACATCACCAATGACGGGATCGACGTCATCGTTGATCGCTGTAATCACCGGCACCGCAGGCAGATCGAGCGGAGAGTCCGGCACGTCAAAGGTGGTTGACGGGCTGGCATTGCCTGCGGGGTCGGTGGCGGTGAGCGTCAGCGTAGTGGCATCGAGCTGGGCCGGGGAGAGGGCAATGGAGAAGTTGCCTCCCGTCGCGACCCCGGTCCCGATGACATTGCCGTTGGCGTCACGAACCGTCACCGTGGTTCCGTCATCCGCCGTCCCGGTCAGCGGGGTGCCCTCCGCGGCAATGGCGATATCAGTTGGCGTTGCAGGCGGCAGGGTATCCACCGTCACGCTGAGATCCCCGGAGCTGGCGGAGGTATTTCCCGCCGCGTCACTCGCGGCCACGGAGAAGGTATGCGGCCCCTCGGTCAGCGCAGGGTCGGAGGTCCAGGACCATGTCCCGTTCGGCTGAACCACCACGACCACCGGCGAGGCGACACCATCAACGGAGACGGTGACGCTCGAACCCGGCTCGCCAATCCCGGTGAGGGTTGGCGTACCGTCGCGGGTGTAAAGCACGCTGTTGGTCAGCTGGCTGTCAGAGACGGCGTCAATTTGCGGCACGGTTGGCGCCTGGGTATCAACCGTCACGCTAAAGACCGGGCTCACCGGGCTAACGTTACCGGCCTCGTCCACCGCGGCGACGGTGATATTCAGCGGGCCGTCGGTCTGCGTCGGCAGGGTATAGGACCATTCATTATTGACGACCTCAACGCGCGCGACTTCCACGCCGTTGTTGTAGATGATCACCGTCTCGCCGGTGGTGCCGGTTCCGCCGATGCCTGGCGTAGTGTCGTTGGTAGACTCGCCATTCTGCACGCCACCAATGGCACTGATAACCGGAGTATTCGGGGCGAGGGTGTCGACCGTTATCGTGATACCGGCTGATGGCACAGATTCATTTCCGGCTTCATCGGTGGCGGTCGCCGTGTATTCGTGCGTCCCTTCGCCAATGTTGCTCTCAGGACGCCAGCTCCAGTTACCGTTACCGTCCACCGTAACGCTGCCCACGGCCTGCGGCTCGCCTGTACCCACCTGGTCATAGATGGTAATGACGTCATTCGGCGTACCGGTGCCGCTCAGGACCGGACGCGGATCGTTGGTGGATTCGCCATCCAGCACGGGGCCGGTGATCTGGCTTACGCTGTCTGTCACCGTTGGGGTTCCCGGCTGGGCAGGCGCATCGGTATCAATGGTAATGGTCACCGGCGTGGACGGGGCGCTTTCGTTCCCGGCGCTGTCCTGGTTAGTGACCGTCAGGGAGAGATCGTAGGTGCCGTCAGGCAGCGGAGTGGTGGGTGTCCAGCTCCAGTTACCGTCGCCATCGATCTCGGCTTCACCAATTTTGGTGGCGCCATCGTAAATGTTCACGGTATCGCCCGGCGTGCCCGAGCCGCTCAGGGTTGGCGTGGTATCCCGGGTGGTCTCCCCAGGATTCAGGGCCGTCCCCGGCGTGCCGCCGTCCGGGTTGACGGTGATCTCAGGAATATCAGGCGTTGCAGGCGCTGTCGTGTCGATCGCCAGTTCAAACGGCGGCGAAATGGTGGTGTTACCCGCCTCATCCGTTGCGTGGACCGTCAGCGAGTGCGGGCCGTCCGTCAGCGGCGTGGTTGGCGTAAAGCTCCAGCCGCCGCTGCCGTCGAGCACCGCCGTACCGAGCAGGGTGGTCCCGTCATAGATCGTGATGGTGGTGCCTGCCGGTGCGGTTCCCTGCAACTGCGGCAGCGTGTCGTCGGTGGTGTCCCCGCTGTTAAGCGGAAGCTGCACCGGCCCCACGTTATCGGAGACGGTGTCAATGGTGGCCGCCGGTGGCGGAGTCGTATCGACGGTAAAGGTAAAGCCGGCTGATGGTGCGCTGGCGTTACCGGCCGCATCGCTCGCGACGACGGTGAACGTATGCTGCCCGTTCACTAATGGGGTAGTAGGCGTGAAGGTCCATGCGCCACCGCTGTTGACAACGGCAGTACCAATATCCTGTCCGTCCAGACGGATCGTCACGGTGGAGCCCGGCTCGCCGGTACCGTTCAGCGTCGGGAGCGTGTCGTTGGTGGTTTCATTGGTGTCGAGCGCACCCGTGCGACCCGGTACGTCATCAATGACCTGCGTAATGGCTGGCGCGCCCGGGGCGGCGGTATCCACCGTGATGCTCCAGGTGTTCGATGTCCCGCTGAGGTTATTGTTGGCGTCAACCGCTGTCGCCGTCAATACGTGCCCGCCGTCCGGTAGCGCGGTTTCCAGCGTGATGGACCACTGACCGTTCGCCGACACAACTGCGGTGCCAATTTCGGTAGTACCGCTGTAGAGGGTGATGGTGGTGCCAGGCTCGCCCGTTCCGTTGATGGTTGGCTTGCTATCGTTGGTGAGACCGTTCTGGCTGACAGGACCGGTGACGCCGGGGGCATCATCCACCACGCCCGTGATGACCGGGGTTTGTGCCGCGGTGATGTCCGGCGCGTCAAACGGCGCGGTCGGACCGGTGTTTCCGGCGGTATCGGTGGCATCGGCGGTCAGGGCTTCGCCGTTGGCTTTTGGCGGGATCAGTTCAACGCTGAAATTCCCCTGATCGTCGGCGACCGCTTCCCCGACCTTCACGCCATTTTCACGAATGGTGACGGTGCTGCCCGGCTCGGCTGTACCGGTTACGGTGGTGCCGTCGGCAGAGATCACCACGTTTTCCGGCGCCAGCGGCGGCGTGCTGTCTGGCGCGTCGGCAAAGCCAGACGGGCTGGTGTTGCCGCTGCCGTCGGTGGCCGTCACCTCAAGGGCTTCGCCGTTGGTCTGGGCTGGCGAAATCGGGATGGTAAAGGTGCCGTCCGGACCGGCAGTAGCCTGGCCGATGATCGTACCGTCCGGCGCTTTAATGATAATCGTGCTGTTTGGCTCGGCGGTTCCGCTGACGCTTGCCCCGTCTTCCGCCACCACCAGGTTGCCCGGTGCGGCAGGTGGGGTAATATCCGCTGCGTTAACCAGCGCCGGTGAACTCTGGTTGCCTGCGGCATCGGAGGCGACCACGGAGATAATCTCGCCGTTGGTCTGCGCAGGGTTCAGGTTGGCGACATAGTTGCCGTTGCTGTCGGCAGTGGCGGTCCCGATTTGCAGCCCGGCATTGTTGGTGATGACGATTTTACTGCCCGGCTCGGCGGTACCGGTGATCTGGGTGCCTGCGGAGTTGAGCGTCGCAACCGGCATGTCTGGCGGCGTAAGATCGACGGTAAAGTTGATCGGCTGAGACAGACCGCTCTGGTTGCCTGCCGCATCGGTTTCCCGCAGGGTAATCGAGTGTGCGCCTTCTGCCAGTGGACTCGTCGGCGTGATGCTCCAGGTGCCGTTCGGCAGAACGGTGGTGGTGCCGATAACAACGCCGTTATCGTAAACCGTGATCGTGCTGCCCGGTTCGCCTCTGCCCGTCAGGCGCGGCTCTGAGGCATCGGTAAATTGCCCGGCACCGATCGCCCCTTTCAGTACGCCCGTATCGTCGTTAATGATAAATCCGGAAGGCGTTTGCGGCGCGGTGACATCTACCGTGACGGTAAAGACCGGCGAGGCCGGGCCAGTGTTACCGGCGACGTCGGTAGCGCGCACGGTAAGCTGGTGGCTGCCTTCGCTCAGGTTCACCGACGGCGTAAAGCTCCAGCTTCCGTTACTGCCCACAACCGCTGTGCCAATGGCAATGCCGTTATCATAGATGGTGACCGTCGAGCCCGCTTCCGCCGTACCGGTGAGCTGTGGCCGCGGGGCGTTGGTGCTGCTTCCACTCCCGAGCGTGCCGGTGCCAGGCGCAACATCATCGGTGATGCTGACGATCGCTGGCGCGCCAGGCGCGACGGTATCGACCACGAAGGTTACCGCCGTGGACGCCGGGCTGGTATTGCCTGCGGCATCGGTCGCGGTGGTGGTAATGGCGTGGTTGCCTTCAGACAGGTTGGTCGACGGGGTAAAGCTCCATTTCCCGGTGGCATCGGCTGTGGCGGTGCCAATCGGTTTCCCGTTGTCATAGAAGGTAATGACGGTGCCGGCTTCACTGATGCCGCTGAACGTCGGACGGGCATCGTCCGTGCGTTGTCCGTTGCTCAGCGGGCCTGTTTCGGCGCCCACGTTATCATTGACGGTGACAATCTCGGGTGCATCCGGCGCGGTTAAATCCGGTGCCGTGACCTGAACGCCCGGGCTGGTATTGCCGGACGGATCGGTGGCGGTGGCGGTGATCTGTTCCCCGTTGGTGAGCGGCGTACCGAGATCAATCGTAAATTTCCCGTCGCTGCCCGCCTTGCCCGTTCCGATGGTGTTGCCATCGGCATCTTTCAGGGTAACGGTGCTGCCCGGCTCAGCGGTACCGGTGACGGTTTTGCCGTCAGGGGAGACCTCCAGATTGGCCGGGGCATCCGGCGCGGTGAGATCCGGTGCCGTAACCTGACCGCCCTGGCTGGTATTGCCGGACGGATCGGTGGCGGTGGCGGTGATCTGTTCCCCGTTGGTGAGCGGCGTACCGAGATCAATCGTAAATTTCCCGTCGCTGCCCGCCTTGCCCGTTCCGATGGTGTTGCCATCGGCATCTTTCAGGGTAATCGTGCTGCCCGGCTCAGCGGTACCGGTGACGGTTTTGCCGTCAGGTGAGACCTGTAGATTGGTGGGGGCATCCGGAGGCGTGGTATCTGGCTCGGAAGGATTTCCCGGATTGCCGGGATTCGGGCTGTTGTTATCGTCATCCCCGCCACCTCCACCGCCGGTTCCTGCCGCAATGGCAATCCCACCTGCGACGGCCAGGCCACCCAGCACCCAGGGCCACGCTGCGGCGCCGCCGGTATCACTCCCTGACGCCGCCAGTAGGGCGTCCGTGGAGGCGATGGATTCATAGGTGGCGGCACCGGTTGGATCTTCAATCCACCACAGCGCACCGTCGCTCTCCTCAAGCACCAGCTGGCTCACGCCCTGAGCGTCGGTGATGTAGAAATTCTTAAGGGTAATCACTTCGCCCGAGTTGAGGGTAATCACCAGATCGTTTCCGCTGCGGGAGTAACCTGAGATGTCGGCGCGATCCACGTTAAGTTTAACGATTGAGGAGTGATCGAGTGTTATCTGTGTCCCTTCCGTGGTCGTTTCCACGCCAGTTAGTTTCGATATAACAGATATTTGGCTCATACAGTTATTACTCCAGCAGAGTTATTGTTTACGGCGTGTCAGACGTGGCCATATTTTCTGAAGGGATGAGGGCGCTCCCGGCGAAAATACTGTGAATAAAACAGTATTTACCGTTGCTTTCTTTAGAGCGACCGAGATCCGCCAGCAATCAACGTGGCAACATCAGGGCGAAGCTAATTATTTACATGAGAAACTGTTATTTATTTATATTTTCGTGTTTTATAAGCCTTATTATTTGTGCAGGTATTATTTATTTTGCTGTAAAAATGATATAGCTATAAATATCTGAATGTGAAAATTAAGTGTCTGTAAACCCTGCACGGTGATTGCAGAGAAAATTAATTGATAGCGCGAATATATTTTGTTGGCTATGCGGACCGCGCCACAGAGGCGTTGGCGTACAGGCGGTCGGGATTAGGTAGTGGAAGAGATGTTAGGGGGATAATACTGAATACACAGGCTTTATTTATAATTCCAGCGAATATTAATGACTGCTTAATTATGATTTAAGTTAGGGTAAATCATCTGCTGTATGATATATTTCAAAGAATCGCATTAATAAAATATATTTTCGGTTTGGGTTTGGATTCTGCTACGCATAAAAATAAACTGTCGACTTCACATATTTCATAAATAAAAAGGCCGCAAATGTGGCCTTTCTGAGGGGGGAGGTTTAGCCGAAAGAGATAATCCCCATTTCAATCAGTGCGGCGAGCGTCAGAAGAATAAAGAGGATAACGACTATGGGTCTGTACATTTGATTTTCCATCCATGTTTATCATGCAATCCGTTTTATGTGCATCATTATTGATGATGGTGCAGGCGATCCCTGCCCCCCTATTTTGCGCCACTTTGCCGTAAAAATCAGTTAGCTGCTGGCACTTTTTCTACTTTTTCTCCGGCCCGACGGGCCGTGGCTGGCAGGATGTCGGCATCCGCCACGTAGCCATCAGGATCGAGACAGCGATTGTGTTCTCTCGCCTGGTGCAGGATCGCTTCGTCCCAGTACAGGCGCTTACGCTGATCGCCCCGGGTCGTCAGAATAAACTCCACATTGCCATCAACCGCGCGGTAGCGGCGCCAGCTGTTTGCCGGAATGGAGATCACCGAACGTTCCGGGGCGATAATGCTGACTTCCTTACCCGCCTCGTTCCAGGTCACCTCCAGCTGGCCTTTAAAGACCATGATCACCTGAATATCCGGGCAGAGATGGCGACCGACAATGTGGTCGTCAGCAAGCCGCAGCCATTCGACGGAAAAACCGTGCGGGCTCAGGATAGCGGGAGCGGAATCCCGATCCTGTGAAATGCCGAAACCGATAACCGGCGCAATTTCGCCGCCGTGTCCCGGCAGCACCGAGTCCAGCAGTCCCTGCGCTGACCAGCAGCGATCATCGCCGGTTACCGCACGCTGGCGCATCTCCTCAACGCTGTAGTCACGCAGACCGGCAATATATTGCTCTGACAGCGGCGTCAGCAGCGTGGCGGGATCGGGCGTTGGTTCACCTGCCTCCTGCGCAATCAGCATATTATCCTTGCTGAGATACATACCGTACTCGCTGGCGGCCGCCAGCACTGACGGGTGCCAGATGATGCCGCCCGTGTTGTCCCCGCCGAGCACGGTAAATACCATGCCGCAGGTATCTTCTTTACTGACGTTGGTGAAACCGCGGAAGATCCAGGTCGGTATTGAGAGGATGGTGGGCGCGCTAAATTCCGCTTCATGCTCGCCGTTGGCGCCCCAGCGAAAACGCCATGTCCCTTCATGGATCAGGAACACTTCTGCGGTGAAATGCAGATGCAGGTTATTGGTTACCCCTTTCGGCATAGCCGCCGCGCCAATGTTAAAGCCGTGCGGCTCGGGGATATTAACAATCTGCTCGCTGGACTGAGTTACACCCGGGCCGATGAAGGAATAGTTTTGTTTGAGATGCGAACCGGGCAGCTTGCAATCAATAAAAGCAAGATTGCAGGAAACCATATCGTCGGGGGCGATTAACCGTGTTCGTGCCTGGCTCTGGGTAAGATGGATTGTTTTCATCATTTCTCCTTTTAATAACCGGATGCACCGGTGGTAGGGATGGCGTTGCCGCGGGCGAGGGCAATTGCTTCACGTGAGGCGCGACCCAGCTGCATAACGTCGTTTGCAGGGGTAACAAACTGGAAACCCTGCGCAATACGCGCTGCGGCGGCCGCGCCGGAAGTGCAGAAAATACCGGCAATCTTCTGCTGCTGGCGGCAGCAGTGAATCACCCGCTCAATAGCAGCAAGCATTTCGGGGTGTTGGGATTCGGCGCTGGCGCTGCCGGTCAGCGTCAGCGAGAGATCGTTGGGGCCAATAAACACACCGTCCAGTCCTTCGGTATCAAGGATGGCGTCAAGATCCGCCAGCCCTTCGCGGGTTTCGATCATTGCCAGCGTCAGGATCTCGTCGTTAGCGTGCTGTGGATAATCACTGCCGCCGTAGAGTAGACCTCTGGCCGGACCAAAGGAGCGAACACCCAGCGGTGGATAGCGACAGGCAGCGACAAAACGGCGAGCCTGTTCCGCGCTGGAGATCATTGGACAGATTACGCCATACGCGCCGGCGTCTAATACGCGCATGATTTGCGCCGGATCGTTATCTGCCACCCTCACCAGCGGCACGGCAGGCGTGCTCGATAGCGCCTGTAGCATCGACAACGCGCTGGCAAAATCAATCATGCCGTGCTGCAAATCGACGGTGACGGCGTCGTAACCCTGATGGCCCATAATTTCCGCGCTATACCCGGACGGGATCGCCAGCCAGCCGTTAACGATTGGGGTATTTTCCAGAAATGCGGTCTTTAAACTGTTTTTGCGCACTGTATGCACTCCGTTATCCACTGACGCAGCAGCGGCGCGATCTCATCCGGGGTTTCCAGCGGAATAAAATGCCCGCCAGCCTCCACCGTATGCCTGGTCACGTTCGCGTTGCCTGCTGCCAGTAGCTGATGATGATGGGGCGTGCAGATAACGTCCTGCGCGCCGTTTAGAAGTAATGTGGGGCAGGAGAGGGCGTTAAACGCAGCCCGGTTGTCCTGCCGGTGAATGGCCATTTCCGTTTGCTTCGCAAAGGTCTCAATGCCGCACTCTTGCGCCATTCGGCAAATAGTCTCTTGCAGGATACGATCGGACAGACGTGACGGGGCGACATAGCTCTGCCACAGCGAGGAGACCAGCCAGTCGGCCAGGCCCCGCGCCTGTGCGGTGTGTACCGCTTCCCGGCGTGAAGCGAGGGTGTCTGGCGCAACGGGCAACGGATTAACGGAAATCAGCGTCAGCCCGTTCACTCTTTCTGGCGCGTCGGCGGCCATTTGCAGCGCGACAATCGCGCCGAGCGAAAAGCCTGCCAGCAGAAAGCGCGGCGGCAGAACCTTTAATAACCGCCGTGACGCCTGCGGCGCGGACTCTGCGCCCGTCAGCGTGATGCACAGCACCGCTGAGACGTTCAGCCGTTCAATGACGGGCTGCCAGAGCCGGGCGTTACAGAGCGTGCCGCCAAGCAGCACCAGCGGCAGATCGGTATTGTCCAGAAGCGGATATTCCATTGCATCCCTCACGTAGCCGTCCAGCCGCCGTCAACCATCAGGGCGCTGCCGGTGATCAGCCCGGCGGCCTCAGAGGCGAGGAACACTACCGGCCCCATAATGTCCTCCAGCCTGCCTGGCCGGCGCAGTTTGATGTTGTCCAGCACATAGCGGCGAAATGCCGGGTCGGCGAGCGACGAACGCGTCAGGTCGGTTTCAATGAAGGTCGGGCACAGCGTATTGACACGGATCCCCGCATCGCCCAGCTCCAGCGCCATCGTTCGGGTTAACCCTTCAAGCGCGAATTTGGAGGCACAGTACACGCTACGCTCGGGGCCACCAACGTGTCCCATTTGCGATGAGATGTGAATAATCGATCCCCCCTTACCGTCCTCCCGCATTCTGCGCGCCACGTGCTGGCTGATAAAAAAGGTGGCGCGCAGGTTAAGCGCCATCACCGCATCGAAATTTTCCTCGTTCACCTCAAGAAACGGCTGGTGGCGGGCCAGCCCGGCACTGTTCACCAGAATGTCGGGCGTGGGCAACGTCGCCAGCACACGCTCCACCTCCTGAGCGTCGGTAATATCCAGTTCAAGCGGGTGAAATGCGAGACTGTGTTCCGCTGCCAGACCTGTGGCATGCGCCAGCGCCTCGCGGCCCCGGGCGGCGATCCATACCTCTGCTCCCGCCTGTGCGAGGGCGACGGCGGCGGCGAAGCCAATCCCTCTTGACCCGCCGGTCACCAGCGCGCGTTTGCCGTGCAGGGTGAAAGAGGGCGTTTGCAAAAGCGTCATGGCTTACACCTTTTCCCTGACCGGGGCCGGTGTGGCGTAGGGAACTTCCGTCTGGCCATAACGGCGCACGCGAATATTGGCCTGCTCGGCATGTCCGGCGAACCCTTCCAGCAGCGACAGACGGGAACAATAGCTGCCGATTTCGGCAGTGGCTTCGTCGCTGAGGACTTTCTGGAAGGTGCAGGTTTTCATGAACTTGCCCACCCACAGGCCGCCGGTATAACGTGCGGCTTTCTGCGTGGGCAGGGTGTGGTTGGTGCCGATCACCTTATCGCCGTAGGCCACGTTAGTACGCGGTCCAAGGAACAGCGCGCCGTAATTGGTCAGGTTAGCCAGGAACCAGTCGTCCCGGTCGGTCATCACCTGAACATGTTCGGAAGCGATACGATCTGCCTCCAGCAGCATCTCTTCGTGGCTGTCGCAGACGATGATTTCCCCGTAGTCCTGCCACGACTGGCGGGCAATGTCGGCGGTAGGGAGCTTTTCCAGCAGCCGTTCCACTTCGCTGAGCGTCTCTTTGGCAAGTTGAAGCGAGTTCGTCAGCAGGATGGCAGGGGTGGTGACGCCGTGTTCGGCCTGGCCCAGCAGGTCCGTGGCGCACATTTCCGCGTCAACGGTCTCATCGGCAATCACCAGCGTTTCCGTCGGACCGGCAAACAGATCGATACCTACCCGGCCGAACAGCTGGCGTTTGGCCTCCGCGACGAAGGCGTTACCGGGCCCGACCAGCATGTCGACCGGTGCCAGCGAGTCCGTGCCCAGCGCCATGGCGCCTATCGCCTGAATGCCGCCAAGGGCATAGATTCCGTTGCGCCAGCCATTTTTTGCGCCGCGACAATCGCCGGGGCGGGCTGACCGTTAAACGGCGGGGCACAGCTGATGATTCTTGAACACCCCGCCACGCTGGCAGTGATGATCGACATGTGCGCGGAGGCGAGCAGGGGATATTTTCCGCCAGGCACGTAACATCCTACGGCGTTAATCGGAATATTTTTATGTCCGAGGATCACCCCGGGACGCGTTTCAATTTCCAGGTCCCGCAGACATTCTTTCTGCGCGCGGGCAAAATTTGCCACCTGCTGTTGGGCAAATTCAATATCCTGAATATCCTGGCGGCTTAACTGTTTTATGCAGCGGTCAATCTCCGCGGACGTCAGACGATAATCCTGACGGTCATAACGATCGAATTTAATGGATAATTCGCGAATGGCTTTATTTCCGCGTTTTTCAATATCTGCAAGTATTTGTTCAACCGTTTCTCTTATTTGCTGGTTGGCTTGCTGGCGCTCTTCGGTAGATTTACCGGTTTTTAATTTCCAGGACACTCGCTTCTCCTTACCTTTTTCAGATGTCAGTTGTCCTCCCGGCGAGCCGGGAAAGGGTGTTTACTTCAGAAAGAGTTATTGATCCGGCGCGGCAGCGTACGCACCGTTTTTTAATAATTGGGCTGAGGTTTGCGTTTTACGGGCATATACCCATCGAGCGGACAGCGGCGTGGCAATAGCGGCCACAACGGAAAGGGCGGCAATCAATATATAACCGGACGACAGGTTAATATGTTGCATCATTACGCCCATCATTACCGGCCCGACAAACATGCCGCAGGAATAAATGGTCTGGAATAGTCCCATTCGCGTGGATTGTTCATCAGACGAGGTATTCACTACGCTGAGCGACATGAATGCGGCAAAGGCCATACCGAACGAGAACCCCGCCAGCGCCTGCCACAGGTAAATCACATAGATATTGCTGGTAAAGGGAATGCCGAAAGTGGAGATCACCTGTAAAACGATGCCGAGCACGGCGGTTTTTACCAGCCCAAGGCGCTGATAAAACACCGAGCTGCACAGGGCGATGGCCAGCCCGTAAAAAAGAAGGTGAATGTTACCCAGCAGCGCGAGGATCCCCGCCCGGGCGCCAAGCTGCTCGGCATAGACCGGCGTCAGCGTGTCGCGGGTGGCGAAGGGCACCAGAATGACAACGGTCGCCAGGATGCCAATCAGCCAGACGGAACGGTCGGCCAGCTGCTGGCGCGCACCGGTAATGCAGGCTTTAAGCGTGGGGGCCTGAACCGGGTCGTGTACGTCCTGAATGCGGGTCGTCAGGATCAACGCCACCAGGGCGGAGATGCAGGAGACAAAAAAGGCGATGTTATTGGCGAAATAGTGAATCAGCACCGCGCCAATACAGTTACCGAGAAACACGCCGATGGGCCCTGCCAGCGCCAGCAGCGCGACGGCGGCAGGCGCTTCGTTGCGACCGAAGTAACGCATGAACAGGATGTTGTACAGTACCCAGGTCGCCGCCGTGACACCGTCTGCCGCTTTCGCCAGATACAGCGTAATGGCGTTGGGTTCAAGCCAGGCAATCGGCCAGGCGATAATTGGCAGCAGCAGGCCAATCTGGATGAAGATCCTGCGGCTTTTAACCACGTCGGAAATAATGCCTAACGGGAAGCGTATCAGAAGGGTTGCCAGCCCGGACGCGCCCATGATGATGCCCATGATCTGTGGCTCAATGCCCTGGTTGATCATCATGGGGGCCAGGAATGCATCAATGCTATGAATGCAGATAAAGAACAGGATGCTGATGATGAAAAAGAGCCGGGCTTCCCGACGGCGTAACAGTGCTTGAAACATGGTTTTGAACCTCTTAAGAATTAATGGGTTATAACCAGTCAGGGACGACGTTTACCGGTTCAATCCTTTGGGCGACTCCTGTTCTCTCCGGTACCATTGACGGTATGAAAACTCTTTGCATACGTATTCAAGATTTGAAGTTACGAAAAGGTTTCATGTTTGTAAAGTGATCTCGATCTTGTTGTGAGAATTTTAATTTTTTGTGTTGCATACGCATGCAAAGGTGGTGTAAGTATAAAAAACACCCACTTGCTGAGGCGTTTGAAGCACGCGCAAATGGGCAGGACGTTGATAAGGAATCAGGGGTAATGAAACGTAAGACTTTTGCAGCAGTCACATCCCAACAGGTCGCTCAGCTGGCGGGGGTATCGCAATCTGCGGTGTCGCGAACGTTCACGCCGGGGGCCAGCATTTCACCGGCAACGCGTGAAAAAGTGCTGAAGGCAGCGCGCGAGCTGGGCTATCGCCCGAATGCGATCGCCCGTTCGCTCAACACGGCTCGTTCGCGCATTATCGGTGTCGTCATTTCTTACTTTGATAACCCCTTTTACTCGCAGGTGCTGGAGGCGCTGGCGCAAAAGCTGGATACGCTGAACTATCACCTGCTGCTGTTCGTTGGCGATCGGGAAGGTAACGTAGACCGTATTTTTGACCAGATTATGCAGTACCGGGTGGATGGCATTGTGCTGGCCTCGGTGACGCTGTCGCTGGAGTTATCCGAGGAGTGCCTTGCCGCCGGGATCCCGGTAGTGCTGTTTAACCGCAGCGAAGAGAGTGGCATGGCCTCCAGCGTCAACAGTAATAACGAAGCGGCCGCGCGGCAGATTGCCGAGTTTCTGCTGGCGGGGGAGCACAAGCGTTTTGCGTACGTGGGCGGCGTGGCCGATTCCCCGGTCAATATCGCCCGCCAGCGCGGGTTCATTTCCACGCTGGAAGAACATGGCATCACCGATGTCCGGGTGGTGCACGGGAATTACGACGCTCAGCAAACCACCCGGGCAGCCTATACCCTGTTTTCGACGTCGCCAGCGCCGGATGCGGTCTTTGTCGCCAACGATCATATGGCCGTCACGGTAATGGATGTGGCGCGCTATGAGTTTGGTTTGCGCATTCCGGAGGAGGTCTCCGTTGTCGGCTATGACGACATCGGCCCTTCCGGCTGGCCCTCTTATGCGTTGACCTCGGCGTCGCAGCCGGTCGGCGCGATGGTGGATGCCACGGTGGAACTGTTAATGAAGCAAATTGACAGCGGAACCATAGAGCCTGAACAGATTACGGTGCCCGGTACGCTGGTGATACGCCACTCGGCGCGTCGCCCACGCAGCGGCGTTATCGAAACCAATGGTTTAACGCTATTCCAGTCTAAGGAGCGCACATGACCAGATTACGGGGCTTCAGCCCTCAATTCGACTCTATCCAGCAGTTCATTTTGACGTTGACGCACGTGGTGTGGGAGCAGAAAGATATCGGCCAGCTGGCGGATTTTTACGCCACGCCGGTGGTTTTCACTACCCCCGAAAAACAGCTGCATGAGCTTTCCCAGTTTATGCGCCTGACGCTTGAGGCGATGCACAGCTTCCCGCAGCGAGCGGTGCTGACGGAGGATATTCTGTGCAGCCAGAACCCGGGGGACGAGTACTATGCGGCGCAGCGTACCGTAGCCCGCATTCAGCACCAGGGGGAGGGATTTTTTGGCCCGCCGACCGGGAAAAATGTCTGGGTCCGCACCTGGGCCGATCGCATCTGTGTTGATGGTGCCGTACGCCAGGAGTGGCTGCTTCAGGATCGTGCCGCGATTGTGGCGCAACTGGGGCTGGATGTCCGCGACTTTGCTTTTAACCTGGCGACCATGCGCCAGCAGCTTGGGCTGGAATCTGTGTCTGCTGAGACGCTGGACGCCCGCTGGGCGGGTGGGCCTGAGGGCGACGACGTGGAAGGGGCGCTGGCCGGGGTCGTTGAGCGCTACTTAACGATGTGGGCGGGCGGTAACAGCGGCGTGGTGCCCGGTCTCTATCACCCGGCGGCGACGCTGTACGCGCCGGGGCACTGCCTCTGCACCGGCGAACAGGAAATTGGCGCACAGCTTTCCGGTTATCGCGCTTCATTTGCCGACAGCGAAACGCAGCTTCATCACCTGATTGTGCGTAAAGATCCTAACGAGCCGATTCGACTTTCATTGCGCTGGTCGTTGTTAACCTGGCATGACGGTTACGGCAAATTTGGTGCGCCGACCCGTAAACCCATATCAATTACCGGTATCAGCCAGCTTGAATTACGTGATGGTTTAATTTTCCGTGAATATCTGGGGATCGATGAATTAGCGATTTGGTCGCAAATATTTAATTAATGGGGCGGCAGCCCCCTTATTCCGGCTGCAAAAAATAACCGTGTTTAATTCACCCTCACTTACGGGTGCGGGTTCTTATTGTCTGAAAACAGAGCAGGAGTTTATATGTCTTCCACCGAAGCAACAAATAAAGCACCAGCCGTACCCGAAAAAAGCAGCGTGAAATCGCTGAAAGAGGAACCTGTATTACAGGTGGAGCGTCGTGATTTTGTCGATCTGGTACCGGAAAAAAGACCGCGCGTGCAATCATTACGCGGCTTTGATGACTGCTATACCGATATTGTCGATTATATCGTTCGCTGCACCCATAAAATATGGGACGAGCGCGATGTTGGCTTAATTTATTCTCACTATACCCATAACTGCGTGCTGTATAACGCGCTGGGGACACTCTATAACCGCGAACAGGTGGTACAGGATACGCTGCAACGCTTAATTGCCTTCCCGGAACGGCGCGGAATGGCAACCCAGGTTATCTGGAACGGAAATGATGTTGACGGTTTTTATACCTCTCACCTGGTGACGGGAAGCGGGCGGCATACCCAGCACAGCCATTTAGGCAAACCGACGAACCGTACGTTTGTGACGCGTACCGTGGCGGATTGCATGATCCACGAGAATAAAATTTATCGGGAGTGGGTGGTCAGCGACAATATGTCACTGATGAAACAGCTTGGCCTGAATACCGATCAAATCGCATTTAATATGGCAAAGGAGCAGTTCGATAAAGGCTTCCGCGTGATGGACATCGGCGAAAACGGCCGCATGCTGGGGCAATATCCGCCGGAGATGGAGTGCGATGTTTCCATTGCGCACACCGATACGGAGGAGCAGTGCCTGCGCTGGCTGCATGAGATCTACAACCGCCGGATGTTTGGCAAGATCAAAGAAGTGTATGCGCCTAACGTACAGTGGCACGGTCCGCTGATGAAAGAGCTGTACGGCACCGCGGCGGTAACCCATCAGACGCTGGCGCTGGTGGGGATGATCCCTGACGGCGCGTGGCTGCCGCAGCATATTTGTTCCAACCCGTGCGATGAAGGCGGCGTCAAAGTGGCCGTACGCTGGATTATCGAAGGACATCACCTGGGTTACGGCGAACTCGGCAAGCCGACCGGAGAACGACTGTTCGTGATGGGCATGTCGCACTACCACATCGTCAACGGAAAAATTGTTGATGAGTGGGTGGTTTATGACCATCTGGCGCTGCTGGCGCAGATCAAACTCGGCCAGATGGAGGACGCGTAAATGTTAAATCAGGTGAGCTGGATTAAGCGTCCGCAGGGGCAGGATGCGCAGGCCGATCGTTCCCTGACGGAGAAGGTCAGCGCCATTATCGAGCGCGTGAAAACCGAGGGCGATACGGCGCTAAGAGCCTTTTCGCAGCAGTTTGATCGTGTCGTACCGGCGCAGTTTGAGGTGAGCGAGCAGGAGATTGCCGAAGCACTGGAGGGGATGGATGCCCAGACGCGCCGCGACAGTGAGTTTGCCATTAATCAGGTGCGTCGTTTTGCGCAGGCGCAGCTGGCGACCATGCTGCCGCTGGAGGTAGAGACGCTGCCTGGCGTGCATCTCGGTCACCGGATCATCCCGGTGCAGACGGTGGGCTGCTACGTGCCGGGCGGACGGTATCCGATTCTCTCCGCACCCGTGATGTCGATTGTTCCTGCGACGGTGGCGGGCTGTGAACAGATTATCGCCTGTCTGCCCCCGGGCGCCCATCCGGCGATGATTGCAGTTTGCCATCTGGCGGGCGCGCACCGCATTTTCAAAGTTGGCGGCGCGCAGGCCATTGCGGCTATGGCCTGGGGAACGGAGAGTATTCCGTCGGTGGACAAAATCGTTGGGCCAGGCAACGCCTTCGTTAACGAAGCGAAACGCCAGGTGTTTGGTCGAGTCGGCATTGATGCCCTCGCCGGGCCGAGCGAGATTTTTACTATCGCCGACGACAGCGCCGATCCGCGCATTCTGGCCGCCGATATGCTGGCGCAGGCAGAGCACGATATTCATACCCGCGTCGGGCTGGCGACAACCAGCCGGGATATCGCTGAGCGTACCCTGGCGGAGGTTGAGCGTCAGCTTGCCACTCTGCCAACGGCCGCCACGGCGGGCGAGGCGTGGCGCCGGCAGGGTGAAATTGTGCTCTGCGAAGATGAAGCGCAGCTGATTGCGTTTGCTGACCATATGGCGACGGAGCATTTGCAGGTGCATACCCGCGATCCGCACGCGACGGCAGCGAAGATCCGCAACTATGGCTCGCTGTTTATTGGTCAGAACGCCAGCGTGGTGTTCTCCGATAAATGCTGCGGCACCAACCATACGTTACCGACGATGGCGGCGGCACGCTATACCGGCGGTCTGTGGGTAGGGGCATACGTCAAAATCTGTACCCATCAGTGGATTGACGAGCAGGGTATCCCGGCAATCGCAGAACCGGCGATCCGCCAGAGCCGTACCGAGGGGATGCAGGGGCACCGACGGGCGGCGGAAATTCGTCTGCGTCCGCAGGACATTGATGCCATTACTACCGGCATGCGGGACTAAAACGTATCCCGGGCAGCCTTCTGCCCGGTTTTCAGCACGGGGAGCCTGAGACTATGAAGCGCCTGACACCGCCAGACGACTGTCCGGAGGAAATTGCCCGCCGTCTCGACGTCATACAGCAGCACCGGGCGCTCAACGCGATCCTCGGGGTTAACCCTGACGCCATGTCTCAGGCGGAACAGCATCAGCAGCAGCGTCGGCGTGGAGAGCCGATCGGCCCCCTGCACGGCGTGCCGCTGATCGTCAAAGATAATATTGCCTGCGCGCCGATGCCGATCACCCTTGGCTGCCGTGCGCTGGCCTCACTTAACGCGACAGCGGATGCTCGGGTCGTGCAGCGATTGCGCAGAGCGGGGGCGATTATTCTTGCCAGGGCCAATATGTCCGAGTTCGCGTTCGATGTGCGCTCGCGTAGCTCGCTGGGGGGTGATGTGGCGAATCCACTTTGCCCGACACTCACCGCCGGAGGTTCCAGCGGAGGATGCGCCGCGGCGGTGGCGGCTGGAATGGCGGATGGCGCATTGGGTACCGATACCGGCGGCTCTATCCGCATTCCCTGTAGCTATACCGGGCTGGTGGGGCTACGGCCTGCCTTTCGCCGTTCACAGCTGGACGGCGTGGCGCCGCTCTCGCCCAGCAAAGATACCGTTGGGCCAATGGTACATAGTGTTGAGGATGCCGCCTTGCTGCATGCGGTGATCCATGGCCTGCTGCCGGTTGCGCTTCCTGTGCGTTCGCTGAAAGGCGTTCGCTTTGGCGTGGTGACCGCGTTACAGGGAGAGGATGAGGTACAGCTGGAGGTCTGGCAGTCGGCGCTGCACACGTTGCGCCGTGCCGGAGCGACGCTGGTGGAGGTTTCACTCCCCTTCCTTGAAGAGGTGAGGCAGGCCACCTGCCTCAGTCTGTATGAATTTCGCGTGGCGATTGACGACTGGCTTAGCAAACAGCCTGGCGCTCCCTCCGGACTGACAAGCATTGTGGACTCCGGCGCTTTCCTGCCAGAGTTTGCGCCGTTTCTACGTCAGATGCTGGCGAGTAACACGCTGAAAACCCCGCTCTGGCTGGCGGGGCGTCGCTTTCAGCGCCTTTTGCGGCAGAACCTTTGCCAGGTGGCGGAGGTGCAGCGCATCGACGGATTTGTGTATCCCACCGTACAACGATTACCAGAAAGTATGGCGAAGATGCCGCCAGGCTGCGCGCCGGAACTGGCCGCCATCAGCGGCCTGCCTGCCATTACGTTGCCCTGTGGCGTAAGCCGTATCGGGCTGCCGGTAGGGATGGAGATGTTATCGGCGCAGGAGGATGAGACGATGCTGATGACGCTGGCGCTGGCATGTGAGGGGGCATTGCACAGTAAATGAAGATATAAAAAACCCGCAGGGCTTGCACCATGCGGGCTTTAATGCGTTCACAGGAGGGATTGAGCCAGCATTCTATGACCGCAGGCGCTTACCGGTCTGGGCATCAAACAAGAACATTTTTTCCGCGTCTACGGTGAGGAAGACCTTCTGACCCACGTTGATATCCAGCTTTTCATGGGACACCACGATCAGCTCCTGATCGTTGATACGCACCCGGATCTCCTGTCCTTCCCCGGTCATTTCTATCAGCACGATTTCCGCTGGCATCCCTGACTCGCCGAGCCGGATATAGTGCGGTCGGGTGGCGCAGATGATCTCCATCCCTTCAATATGTGAGCGGAGGGGGCAGGGGAAGCGGTAGCCGTTGTTGAGCACAATCTCGCCGTGCTGAATCACGCCTTTAAGGATGTTAATTTCCGGCGTGCCGATAAAGCCCGCGACAAACAGGTTATCCGGGTTACGGTACAGCTCTTCCGGGGTGCCGACCTGCTCAATATGTCCGGCATTCAGCACCACAATTCTGTCCGCCATGGTCATCGCCTCCGTCTGATCGTGCGTGACGTAGATGGTGGTGCGCCCCATCCGCTGGTGGATCTTACGAATTTCGCCGCGCATTTTATGGCGCAGTTTGGCGTCCAGGTTGGAGAGCGGTTCATCAAACAAAAAGGCCTTCGGGTCACGCACCAGCGCGCGTCCCATCGCCACGCGCTGACGCTGGCCGCCGGAAAGATCCCGCGGGAGGCGATCGAGCAGATGCGTCAGGCCGAGGATTTCCGCTGCCTCTTCCACGCGCGCCATCCGTTCCGCTTTTGAGACGCTGGCAAGCTTCAGGGCAAAACTCATGTTGTCCCGCACCTTCATGTGTGGATAGAGCGCATAGCTCTGGAACACCATGGCGATATCGCGTTTTTTGGCGGGCAGAGTGTTGACCACCTCGCCGTGCATCAGCAGTTCACCGGAGGTGATGTCTTCCAGACCCGCAATCATGCGCAGCAGGGTGGATTTCCCACACCCGGACGGGCCGACCAGCACAATAAATTCGCCTTCGTGAATGCTCAGCGAGATCCCTTTAATGATGCTGACGTTGCCGTAGGATTTACCGAGATTATTTAAAACGATTTGGCTCATGTTACTCTCCTCGCCCGGCGGTGTGGCCTGGCTGCAATAATGGCATGACGTGCTGGCGGTAAAGCGCCGCCGCAGCGAGATCCTGCTGGATAATGCTTTGTGCTGATTCGCTGAAGCGCAGCGCGGCCGTACGCAGATCCAGGTGGTTGGCGCTATCAATACCCGCCAGCACCTCAGGTTCGACAATGGCTTCCCCGTGCAGCGCGCCTAAAATCGCGCCGCTCATCACCCCGATAGAGTCGGTATCACGGCCTGAATTGATGGCGTCTTCCACCGCGCCGCGAAACTCGCCTTCGCGC
The DNA here is from genome assembly GCF_049238215.1 of Enterobacter cloacae complex sp. IR5441. Taxonomy (NCBI): domain Bacteria; kingdom Pseudomonadati; phylum Pseudomonadota; class Gammaproteobacteria; order Enterobacterales; family Enterobacteriaceae; genus Enterobacter; species Enterobacter cloacae complex sp. IR5441. The sequence goes on along the minus strand of NZ_JBMKIA010000013.1, from coordinate 64,682 downwards.
AGCAGGCAGAAGGCCAGCGCCATTGGCAGTTCCTCAATCGACATCAGGCGCGAGGGCTGGTAGGCCATGGTCGGGACGCCCGCTTTTTCCGGGCCGTGCATCAGGTCATCACCCATCGGTGAGAAGGGCAAAAGCGCATCGTGCAGGGCGTCAACGACCTGTTGATAATCCCATGCGGTTCCACGGTAGCGATGCGCGACCTCAAGCGTTGCCGCGATGGCCTGGTGGGTGCCGTCTTTAGCCAGTTTCAATGCGATGTTGGTGATAGCCTCAATGGTGATGCCAGGAATAAATGCCGCTGCAACGCAGGCGGCGAAGACCCCGGCGGCCTCCAGCCCATAGCTCTGCTGATGCCCCTGGGTGAAATTAATGGCTTCCTGGTAAGCTGCCTCAGGGTTGCAGGCATTAATAGCTCCGATGGGGGCGGCATACATGGCTGCGCCGCAGTTCACCATATTGCCCACGCCGCCCTGGCGCGGATCGCAGGCGGCCAGTTGCAGACGATGGAAGATCCATTTTTCCGGATAAAACAGGCGCTCAATAACCAGCGCTTCCCGATCCAGTTCCGGCACCCAGCGCGGTTCCCAGGCAATCTTCCGCACAAAAGACTCCCCCATATCCCACGCATCAACGTGACGGCCCAGCTCGCTGTAAACCTCCATCAGGCAGAGCGTCATCAGCGTATCGTCGGTGATGATACCGTTGCCGCGTACGCGGTTGTTGCGCCGTGCGGACGGCTCGTCCATCCGGTGCCAGCGCTGGTGGATGGAGGTGACGCGGCCATATTTCTCCGCGATTTGCCGGGCGGAGAGTTTCTCAACCGGTCCGCCTAAGGCATCACCGAACGCCACGCCATACAGCATGCCCAGAATGCGGGACGTGAACGATAAATCAGCGGCTTGAGTAACGGTCATTTTAATTTTTCCTCTGCATATTCGGTCATGGCGTTTCCACCTGCGGCTTTCCAGGCGCTGACATACTGATCCCACTGATCAAATGACGCTTTGCCAGAGACAAACTGGTACGCCCACTGGTTATAAATACTGCTGGTTGAGTCGATGGCGGCGGCAAACGACGCCGGGAAGATAAAGGCGTTATCCGCCGTAAAATAACGTTGTGAATTGTCGATATAGCGCAGCATCGCGGGCGTCCGCCACTCCACCGGCGGCTTCCAGTTGGAGGCCTGGATAAACCGCGGATACCAGGCATTAATTTTTGGCGTCACGTTTATCGTGTTACCCTTACGAACGTAGTGCGTGTTCTCGAAGCCCATCTGCTCCATCATTTGCCCTTCCGGGCTTGCCAGAAAATCGAGCAGGATCATCACTTCCTTTTTATGTTTCGAGAGCGAGGACATGGCAAAGCCTCGCGTTTCCATGGAAACATCTGTCGCCGCCAGCCCTTTACCTGCCGGGCCTTCGGGTGGGTCGAGCAGGGTGAGGGTGGCGTCAGGATGGATCTGGCGCATCTTTTCCTGGTACACGCCGACGTTGCCCGGCGATGAGACGGATACCACGCCAACCTTGCCGGTATAAAACTCATCCTCTTTTAGCTCCCAGTTGGTGGTGATGTACTGGGAGGAGAGCAATCCTTTCTGATACAGCGAATGGTAGAACTCCAGCTTGCTCCGCTCCTGCGGGCTTATCTGGGCGTTGATCAGCTTGCCCTGATCGTCCTTGAGCCAGGTGGCGTGAATGCCAAACGCCGGGTTCATAAAACCGTCGAGATCGCGCAGGTCTTTCTCGGAGGTGATCCCCCAGCTATCCGTCTTACCGTCGCCGTTGTAGTCACCGGCGTGGATCGCATTGAACAGCGTGACGTACTCCGCCAGCGTTTTGGGTGATGCGCTGAATCCGCTCTTCTGTAACCAGTCCTCACGGATCACCGGCTGGCGCGCGCGCAGGGGAAAGACATACAGCAGGGTCGGATGGTTTTGCAGGCGAAGCCGGTTGTGCGGCCACAGCGCCTCTTTCAGATAGCGGGTTTGCGCAATCCACGGACGCCAGTCTTCAAGAATGCCCTGTTCGACCATCTTCTGGTCGCTGCCGTTGAAATAGATCAGATCAGGGATGGTGCCGGAGAGCAGCATCACGTTCAGCACGTCGGAGTAGCCGGAAGACGACAGGTTGACGATCTCAATGTGGATATCGTGTCCCTGGCGTGCCAGCGCCTGCTCGATTCGCTGAATATGCGCGACATCTTCGCGGTTGGTGGTCAGCAGATCTTTTTCCACAATCCGGATAGTGACCGGCTCGGCCCAGGCGGCCTGGCATAACAGCAGGCCGCAGGCGATTGCTGTGAATAATTTCATCGTCATCGCTCCAGTTAACCCTTCACCGCGCCGGACATGGTCCCTTTGGTGAAGAAGCGCAAAATAATCGGGTAGATGGCAATCAGCGGGGCGATGGTTAAGGTGATCATCCCGGCTTTCAGCGCCTTAATGCTGATCTGGCTGGCATCGGTGTAGTTCGACATGCTTTCGACGCCTACCATCGCCAGCTTATCGCCCTCGACGACAAACTGACGCAGCACCACCTGCAACGGCCATTTGTCCGGGTCGTTGAGGTACACCATGGCGCGGAAAAACTCGTTCCAGTGCAGCACCATGTAAAATAACGTGATCATGGCAATGGACGATTTGGCGACCGGCATAATGACGTACCACAGCGTCTGGAACGGGTTCGCGCCATCGAGTTCGGCGGCTTCCAGCAGCTCCTCCGGGATCTCTTCGAACAGGCGAACCAGAATAATCAGGTACCAGGCGAAGACGGCGCGATACAGGATGACGGACCAGTAGCTGTTCAGTAGCCCCAGCTTTTTCATCACCAGAAAATCGGGGATGATGCCCGGCTCAAAGACGATGGTGAACAGGACAAACATAAACAGCCAGCGGCGTCCCGGCAGGCGTTTTTGCGCCAGCGCCCAGGCCAGCAGCACGGTGAAAACTACGTTGATGATGGTGCCCACCACGGTAATCAGCATCGCATTGCCAAACCCGCGCAGCACGGCTTCGTTGGTCAGCAGCAGCTTCCAGACGTCCAGCGAAAAGCCCTGCGGAATAATTTCCAGGCCGCTCATGCCGGGCACGTTTGCCGGGCTGGAGAAGGATATCGCCACCAGGTTGAGGATCGGTTGTAGCGTCACGACAACCAGCAGCATCAGTACCGAGAGAATGAGCACGTATTCGATGCGCTCAAAAGGGGTGCTTCGTGATGAGATGCGCATTACCAGACTCCTTTACCCGTCAGGCGTTTTGAAACGTTATGTGCCAGCACGATAAGGATCATGCCGATCACGCCTTTGAATAACCCTGCGGCGGTCGCCAGCGAGAACTCCCCGGTGCGCAGGCCCATGCGGTAGACGTAGGTGTCGATGATGTCTATCTGACCGTTCACCACGTCGTTGGTCATGTTGAAGACCTGATCAAAACCCTGGCTCAGGAACAGCCCGACGTTGAGGATAAACAGCGTGGCGATAGTCGGGGTGATAGCGGGCAGGGTGATGTGCCAGATTTTGCGCCAGCGCCCGGCACCATCCATTTCTGCCGCTTCATACAGCTGTGGATCGATGGCGAGGATCGCCGCGATGTAAAGTAATGAGTCCCAGCCCGCGCTGCGCCACATTTCAGTAAACACCAGCACCCAGCGGATAGAGCCGCTGTCGGTCATAAAGGGGATCGGATCGTAGCCCATCGATTTAATGATGTCGTTAACTGCGCCATCAACCGGCGAGAGCGTGGCAATCGCGATGCTGGCGATCACCACCCAGGAGAGATAGTGCGGCAGATAAATCACCGACTGGACAAATTTACGGTAACCGGACGAGCGCACTTCATTGAGCAAGAGCGCCACGATAATGGGAACCGGAAAAATAAAAATCAGCTTCATTGCGCCTATAATCACGGTGTTCTGTATCACTTGCCAGAAAACAGGGGATGACATCAGCGTGGCAAAATACTCCATTCCGACCCAGATATTCGGCGGGATAATACGGTACTGCTCAAACGCAATTTTGGTTTCCCAAATGGGTAAATAGTGCCAGATAAAAAAATAGATAACCCCAGGCAGGGCCATCACGTAGAACGGCCACCACCGGCGTAACGTCTGGCGGCAACGTGCCATGCGGGATAGTGTTTGCTGGTGAGGCATGTTATTTACCTGCGGTATCGCGCCGCCGGGTTTAGATTCTGTCAGGGCTTTCATCGGACATACTCCCATTACTGAAATGGTTGTCGTGAATATAATCTGTGTTTGCAGAAATATGCGTGCGTTAAATTTTCTCGGTGAGAATGTTTTTATCGTTATATTGCGCGAGGCGGGTCAGGACATCTTTATATTCAGGCATATTTGATGCGCCTTCTTTTTCGACGGCCAAAGAGGCGAAAGCACAGGCAAATTTTGCTGCCTGAATAATGGATTCCCCTTTCGCCATCGCGGCGGCGAATGCGCCGTTGAAGGCATCGCCAGCACCGGTGGTATCCACACATACGGCTTTCAGCGCCGGGATATGAATAAATTGCTCACCGTCATAAATAAGCGCGCCTTTCGCTCCCATGGTGATGATGACGTGACCTACCCCTTTCGCTTTAATGGCTCTGGCGGCTTCCTTCGCGCTGGCAAGGTCCACGATATGAATGCCGGACAGCAATGAGGCCTCAGTCTCGTTTGGGGTCAGAAAGTCCACGTTCTTCAGGCAGCTAACCACATCAGATGACCAGGGGGCAGGGTTCAAAACCACCTTAATCCCGTTACGGCGGGCAATTTCAATGGCCCGAAAGGTAGCGGGTAGATTATTTTCCAGCTGGGTTAAAAAAATATCTGAGTTTTTCACTTCAGGGGTAATCGCTTCAACTTCATCGGCTGTAATGGACCGATTGGCCCCAGGGCTGATGGCAATCATATTTTCACCATCACTTTGACAAACATAAATAAGCGCGGTGCCGGTTTTCTGATCTTTATCTTGATAAAGCGTGAAGCTGTCGATAGCAGAAGATGAAAGATGTTCAAAGGCCATCTGACTAAACTGATCGTTACCCACCTTACCGACAAAATGGGTTTTAACATTGCATTTGCTTACGGCCAGCGCCTGATTGGCGCCTTTGCCGCCGGGTCCAATAATGGTATTTTCGGAGAAAATAGATTCTCCGCTTTGCGGGAAACGATCGACATTAGCAATAATATCAACGTTGAATGAACCCAGAATACAGACTTTACCTTTCATCTTTCGCCCTTTATGTCGGGATTGGATCGTTTTTCTTGACTGCGCGGAGTCAAAAAAATGAATGATATTGCTATCTAAATTATTGACTGATTGGGTATGAAAAATACGGCGTTTGATAATTGCCCCACCGTGGCATCGCTCAATGCCGCCTTCCTGCGCTAATAAGTTCAGATCGCTGCGAATCGTTTCCCTGGTGACGTTAAATACTTTCGCAAGCTGATTCACCGTCGCCCGTTCGTACCTGTTAAGCCAGGTCAAAATTGCATAATGCCGTTCTTTATTGAGCATAAGGTCACCTCTGTAGTTATATTATTGTTTCCTTGTTGTTAATGTTTTGGTGTTGTTCACAGATCGTTCGACAAAACAAAAGAAAACGGAAATATATGAGGTGATAACTATTTAATATCAATTGGTTATGTTGATTGCGTGAAGGGGGGTGGGCTTTGATTTGCAGTGCGGGGATTTCAACGATGGCATGGGCCATGACGCAACGTTAGATTTTTCTCGGGCGCTTTAGCACGCAGAACATTGGTGTAGGTCTGGGGGGCTGTGGCTGATCCGGCATGAACCGGAATACCTGAACGTATAGCGATAATCGCCGGACTAAGTCGAATGGCTCGGACAACGACAGACACAAAAAAGCCCGCAGGGCTTGCGCCGTGCGGGCTTTCAGGACTTCATCGGATGACTCTGGTATTCACCGATGGAGAATTTTGGGCTGGCGGAGTCTGATTTTGACTGTTAATTATCTGTATTTAATGCTTTTTTTATTAAATTTAGATTTTGGATATACCTAAGCGTATACCAATTCTGCTTTGTAGGCACAAAAATACAGTCATGCTGGTATGACAATTCCAACCCCATCACAGCTTGTATCCATCTGGTCACAAATGACAAAAGCAGGCAATCAACACTAAGAATTTACTTTACGACTCTTCGCTATTGGGGTTCTTAACTTTTTCCCATTCAATGCCCAACCCTTTAAATTTTTGTGCAAATGGGATTACTATGAGCGCAACACAAGCCCCTAATAGTGCCATTCTCTCAGTGGTTAAAAAATTAAATCGTATATCTGCAATTACTATAAGTAATAAGGCGACAGCAAGAGACCAAGTAACTCGTTGAAAAATATCCATCGTTTGAGATTTTTTCTGCCGAATATCATTTTTCCTAACTGCTGACTGCTCTGCGGTAAGGGCTCGGAAAGTTGGGAAAAGATTGAAATCAGATTTAACTAATTCACCCGAATCAGTGACTGAATACAGTGAAAATGGCAATGGGTTATTAGGCAGGGAGGATACGGTCACCAAGAAAAGTGGGATTTTTTCATTTCCAATTGCTTGTTTGTATCTTTTTAATTGATTTAGAGTGTTTTCGCTATGTGCAAATCTGTCTGACTTTATTTCAATAATGGCAAGATATTCTTTTTTTTCTGGATCTATAATTGCAAAGTCTGGTCTGTATGTGTTTTTACCATCGTTGGAGAAAAACGCTGGTTCGTATAATATAGAATCTTTGGTATATCCTAGTGATAATAAGTATTCAGAGAATTTATTTTCCGCCTCTGAATGGTAATTGTTGTCCATTACAGTCCCTCTCTGCTGTGTGAAAACTAGTGAGCTAAATTAATAAGGTAACTAAAAAACGCAAGAGATTCAATTGATTAACGAGTGATAGGTCAAGTCAAGGTCAAACTCGGCGATCATGATGGTTATCTTGTTGAATCACAGCCAGACATGATGAATTTCTAGGTTGGAGAAAAAACTTTTTTTTAGGAAAACTGTTCACACTGTTCACTCCGTTGTTTTTGTTTTTAATTTCATAGTGATATGCTGTGAATGGTTGGTGAACAGTGAACACTTTACTGTTCATTTTTGCCGTTTTGCAGGTAAAAAAAGACCGGCGATTGCCGGTCAGGTCAGGTTATTTCGCTATGGGGTCATCACATTTCGGCAGCCAGTCGGCGTTGCTTTCCTCTCTTAGTGTTAGATTGGTTTGTATGCCCTGATTTTTTCGGCGCTTCTCATAACTTAGCCCGTACTCTTTCAGCATAGCTGGCAGCCCCTTACCGAACATGGTGAGGCTCAGGGTGTTCCTGTAGCCATGGGCCTCCATATACGCCAGATAGGCATGATACAGATACAGGCGCGGCTGACGCGGTATGATGTTAGCATTGCCGATATACATACCTTCAGGCTCCGGCAGCTCCTCCAGATAGCCACAAAAATCAAATGTCGGGTCGGCATCGCGTTTAATACTGAGTGCCTCATCGGAGTTCTGTTGTGACTGGAGAAGGGCGCGCGCGGTCATCGGGTCGCTGAACTTCTGCATAAGCTGTCGAACAATCACAGCCAGCTCACGGGCGATTTTGTACTTGAGCTGCGGGTCGCGTTCCTCCGGGGCAATCTGTTCCGGGAAATGCAGGATCACCCGGCGACGGGAAACACCGCCACTGCGGTCGGTAAAGCGCATCGGGTTATTGTTCACGGCCAGAATCACCGCCGGAATATGGGTGGAGTACGCATCCTTGTATTTCGGGTCGACCGATACCGCATCCCCGCCGGTGATGGCCTTAAGTCCTGCCCCGTCACCGCTCCATTTTTCCTGGTCAGGCAGACGGATCAGCGAGAAGCCAATCAGTGCGGCACGTTCACGCGGTGATTCCAGCGTTTCGATAGTGGCCGACGTGGCGTTATCTTCCCCGGCAAGCATGGTCGCAATTTGGGCCAGAATACTTTTCCCGCTGCCACCCGGCCCGGTCACTTCGAGAAAGAGCTGCCAGTCGTAACGATTCGCCAGCACCATAAACAGCGCGGCCAGAATCACGTCGCGTTTTTCCTGTCTGCCACCGGCGGCGCGGTCGAGCCAGCGCCAGAAATCCGGGGCGTGGGTCTCCAGCGTTTCGCCCTCCACCGGCGGGGTAAAATCCACGTCGCACAGCGTGCGCAGCCAGTGCGATTTCTGGTGTGGGCTGAATGTGCCGGTGGCGGTATCAAGTACGCCGTTACGAAAACCAATCAGACGGCGCGCTGGTGCGTCCTGCTGGGGAATAATCAGTTTCAGGGTCTCCACCACTGAGGCAATTTTCCCTGACGAGAACGGGGCACGCAGACGTTGAAATAACCCGGCCACGTCGCGGGCAAAGTCTGACGGTGGAATGATTTTCCATATCCCGGCCTCATAGCGGGACAGGAGCTGGCCGTTCGCGTCCACGGCCAGCGCTTCGCCGTAATGTTCATGCACCCGCATTGCCTTTTCACTGGTGCTCATGGCGGTAAATTCCGCCTCACTCATGGTAGAGAAAGGACTGTCAACCGGTGGCCGGATGGCGTCATAAATCGCTTTCCGTGTCGCCTCTTCGCCTCTCTGAACGAACGCATCATTCCAGTCACCGAACACCGGCGGCAGGACGACAATGCCCTCACAGGCATCTGCGGCCGCTGCGGCTTTGTTCTGGCCGTCGCCGTTAAGGTCACGGTCGGCGGCAAGCACAATCTGACAGGCCGGGTGTTTCTGACGGGCAAGGCTTGCCAGAGAAAGGAGGTTCACGGACGACAGCGCCACCATGACGGTTTCGCCGGTCAGGTGATGCACGGTGAGCGCGGTCGCATAGCCCTCCGCTATCCACAGGCGTTTTCCGGCCTGTTTTTTCCCTTCGATGGTATGGCACGCTCCTTTTACCGCCCCGCCTTTCAGGGTGCGTTTGAGACCGTCAGAATTGATAAGCTGAAGGTTAACCAGTGCGCCGGTATCGTCATACAGCGGGACAGCCACATCACCAGCGCGGAACGTCACGCCGCCGGTTTTATGTATGGCTGTGAGCGTCAGACTTTCCAGAGCGGGGAAGCCCTTGCGGGTCAGATAGGCGTTACCGCTGGCCGGGCGGGTTTTCTCCATCAGTCTGACGGCCAGCGAGGCCGCCGTTTTGCGGTCGGCATCGGTTTCGGCCTCTGCGGCCGCGATCACTTCCGGGGCAACCGGCGACAGATTGCCGGTCACGGTGTTCACCTTTCCGGCGGCCTCGGAGGCCGACACACCAAACACTTTCTCTACCAGCTTAAGCCCGTCACCCGCGCCGCACTGATTGCAGAACCACGTGCCGCGCCCCTCTTTATCGTCAAAGCGAAAGCGGTCAGAGCCGCCGCACACCGGACAGGCCTGATGGCGGTTTTTAATGACCCTTACCCCCAGCGCCGGGAGGATACGCGGCCAGTGGCCGCACGCCTTTTTTTACGGTTTCCGTTACGTTCATTTTCATTGTTTTTTTCTCCCTCAGTGCAGTACAGGCGATGTGATGTGACGGGCGCAAAGTTCATCCATCACCGCGAGCCCGAGAAAGGACAGTGACGGCGCGGCTTTCAATGGTCCGGCTTCCATTAAATCTTCCAGTAATGCACAGGCAATCTGACGGCCTTTCTCCTCGCCGTGCTGGCGCAGATAGAAGCCCTCCAGCTCGGCGGAAATGGCGTTTTCCAGTGCGTCGAGGGTGAGGTGCGGGTAGCGGCACTGATGTTCGCACAGAGTCAGCCACGCACAGGCCACGGCGCGGCGATAAAGTGCAGCACGTAATACGGGAGGTAATGGCTGTTTCATACGTTGCCCTCACCGGTCAGCCAGCGCTGATTGCAGCGCTCGACCACGCCGTCGAGCTGGGCGGTCATGAGATAAATCACGGAGGTGAGCTGTAACTGCTGCGCCGGGTCACGACGAACGGTCGCGCAGTCCTGTTCCTGCATCAGAGCGCCGACGAGCTGGCCGACGTTTCGCATATGCTCAAGGCATTCGAGGTCACGGGCGGTAATAGTGGTATTTCTCATGCGCACACCTCCGCAACCGGCAGACGGCCAGCAAACGAGAGGACGTAATCACGAACAAGGGAAATGCGTGCGGCGTGCTCATCACCGGCAACGGTGCGGAGCATACAAATACGGGGTTTACGGTCTGCGCGACAAACGGCGGCAAACACAAAGACAAACTGCGGGTGTGACGAGGTGAGGGTCGTAGCCATAAGGGCAACCTCCAATAAGTAGCGGTAATTGCCACCACCGGAGTTCCTACGCTCATGGGTGGTGACCCGAACGGGGGTAGGAATACCGGCCTTATTGGAAACCGGCCAGCCCGAAGACTGCCCCGCCCGGACCACCATTATCTGACAGGGGCTAGGGTATAAGCACCACAGCCCGGAAAATGGGTGTGCCTGAGCAACGACGTAAAAAAAGACGCATGGCGCGTCTGGTGTCGCCAATAAGTAACTCGGGTTCCTACGCCCGGCTGTCGATTTTGCGACAGCGGGAAAACTATACCTGGAAACGGCGAAAAGAAGCAAGCCAGAAAAAGGGGCTTTTTGCGGAACGGGTATCATCATGCGTCATAGCCCCGGTTGCGTTCGGTAATACGCTCTGCCATCCATGCGGTGATTTCAGAGTGCGCCCACGCCACGTTTTTACCGCCGAGGCTGATTTGTTTCGGGAAAGCCTCCCGGCTGATGAGGTCGTAAATGGTGGAGCGGGACAGGCCGCATAAATGCATCACTTCGGGCAGGCGGATAAAGCGCTCCTGAACAGCATCAGAGACCGGCATCAGCCGGGAGGCTGGGGCAGAAGACGGGGAAGAAAAAGCAGTATGCATCGGGCTACCTCACAAAGTCCATACAGTGCCGGTCGTGTCCGTCCGGCTTCGGGTAGCTCTCTATTTTGTGAATATTTTTACGCAGGGCAACAAGTCATTTTGTAGTGCTTCACCACACAACAGAACAATTTTTATACAGTGGCAAACGTTGGCCGTTTTTTGGTAAACGTTGGCAAACCGGTGACCAATTCCTGATTACTTTTATATATATATTTTCATTATTTAATCGAAATAAAGTCTAAGTAAGCAGGCCGGTCAAAATCCAAAAGGTGAATAGTAGTGAACAGTCGGTGAACAGTTGCAACCTCAACTGTTCACCCTTTATCTTACTGTATTACTTATCTTTTTCTATTAAGTGAACAGTAGTGAATAGTTATGAGTAAAAAAACAAACAGAGAGTAAGGTTTTCCTGAGACCTTTCTCTGGCCAGCCGGGTTTTAAGGTCTGTTTGTGCCATTTTTGCCACAACGGCAATGAATCGTGTTGTTGTGTCTGGCGCGGCAGAATCTCCTCAGATTGAAACGAAGAGGAGACCCGACATGACTCAGACTGCTGTTATTCCCGACTACCTTAAACCTGCAATGGAACGCCTTGAGACTGCCCGCTCGGCGCATCTTGCCAATGCAAGCCGTATGGATGAAATCACGACGGTCATCAGCAAGGTGCAAACGCAAAAAAAGGAACTGGAGCAGGAAAACGGCAATGATTCCGGCGCATGGCGCGCCGCCTTTCGTGCCAGTGGTACTGTCATTACCGACGAGCTGAAACAACGCCATCTGGCGCGCGTGGCACGGCGGGAACTGGCGCATGAATGTGACAGTATGAACGAGGTACTGTCTTTTGAGCTGGACAGGCTCAAAGGAGCCTGTGACCGCACGGCCAGAGCATACCGTCACGCACATCACGGCGTCCTCAGTCAGTATGCAGAGCATGAACTCGATGCTGCCCTGCGTGAAAGCTGCGGTGCCCTCATCAGAGCAATGAAACTCAACATACTGGTTCTGAATAATCCGCTTGCTAATACGACCGGGCATCAGGGATATACCGAACCGGAAAAAGTTGTAATGCAGCAGGTGAAAGACCGGCTTGAGCAGGCGGTGAAAGGCTGCAATATCCGTCTGACTGATGAACCGGTGTTGTTTAAAACAGGGCTGTCGGCCTCCACGCTGCCGCATATGGAGCATGACGTTGCGGCCACTCCCGTTCAGCGGAAAGTCTGGCAGGAAAAAATGCGGGAACGTGAAGCCGACCTGAAAGCACGGGGGCTACTGTCATGATGCGCTGCCCTTTCTGCCGCACGGCGGCTCACGTCCGCACCAGCCGCTATATGTCTGAGAGCGTCAAAGAGAGTTACCTGCAGTGCCAGAATGTGCACTGCTCGGCGACATTCAAAACGCATGAGTCCATCTTTGAAGTGATACGTTCGCCGGTCGTCGATGAGAAACCCGCGCCGGTGCCGACAGCACCCGCAGCTCCACGTCAGGTGAAAGGCTGTTACAGCTCACCGTTCCGCCATTAATCAGGAGAGACAACCCGTGACCACCCTGACCTTACAGCAGGCGTTTGAGGCCTGTCAGACGAACAAAACCGCATGGCTGAACCGTAGAGCCGAACTGGCCGCTGCCGAGCAGGAATATCAGGCATTATTGCTGGATGACAACGCATCAGGCTCCCGCAGATTACAGTCGCTGCGCGACCACATTGACGTAAAAAAATGGGAGGTTAATCAGGCCGCCGGTCGCTACATTTTCTCGCATGAGGAAGTGCAGCGCATCAGCATCCATAACCGTCTGCACGATTTTATGCAGCAGAACGGCGCAGAGCTGGTCGCCACACTGGCACCTGAGCTGATGGGAATTAAGAACCAGCCCACGATGATAAAAAACCGTGCGCTTGACCGTTCAGTAGCATACCTGCGAGAAGCTCTTTCCGTCTGGCTGACCGCAGGAAATGAAATTAATTATTCGGCACAAGATAGCGATATTTTAACGGCCATCGGATACAGGCCTGACGCACCTTCGCGGGATGATAATCGTGAAAAATTCACCCCTGCACAGAACATGATTTACACCCGTCGACGCGCCGGACTGGTCGCGCAGTAGCCTGTCAAAAAATCCTCGTAAATCCCGTCATTTTTCCCGAATTAAGCCATGCATCCAAAGGGTGTATGGTTTTGCATGCGTTTTCCCGCCCCTGTACTCCCTGCCTGCGCCAGTAGCGGCGCAGCCTGAGGCCACCTTTGCTCCTGCATTAAAAGCAGTCCCTTAAGCGGGCAGGCGTGGCGGGGAGAGCATTGCGCGCTGATAATTACATTTAAATATTTTTTTAGAAAATAAGGATGTTAAAGGATTGAGTGTTTGTGATGCGGTCATCGCATCAAGTAGCTGATGCGATGAAGAAATTATGAAAGGTATCTAAAGGCTACTGATGCCCCTTTAAGAGAGTTAAGTGATGTCGTCATAGGTTATTGACTTCTTAATCTTATCAATGACGTCATGCCCATATTTAGATTGAAGGCGCTCAATGAATTGAGGTTCTATATGAAAAGCATGTCCTAATATACCGTTAAGATAATTTATTTCTTTTTGGTTTAATAAACTATACGAAAATTTATGTACTAAAGAACTAATCAGTCTTTTCTTTTTTCTTCCTAATGATAATTCATTGCTATTATTTAGTACTACACCAGTAATGGTTCTATTCATAGCTTTGCTGCAATAAATTGTTTTATCTCTGTTTATTCTGATTTTTCTATTGTAATGTTTTAGCAATAGAGTTTGTACCGTGCGCTGTATTGTCGCTAAGCTTAGACTGTGAAACGATGAAAAGGTCAAGTCATCGGCGTAACGTGTGTAGGTTACATTTAACTCAGTGCAATAGTTTGTTAATTCCTCATCAAAGCAATACATGATTGCGTTAGATATTAATGGAGACGTTGGGGCTCCAATACTCAATCTGAGAGGGCTATTACCTCTAAGTTTCCAGAATAAAAGATGTGCGATTATAAATCGATCTTCTTCTGAAATATTAGCACCATTGGTTTCGAGTGTCTTAATGAAAAGATCAGGTGTAATAGAATGGAAGAAATCTTTAAAGTCTATTTTTAATATGTATTGACTATTTTTGTGTGCGGCGGCATTGGTTTTTATACCCTTACCCGGAACATAGGCATGAGCCGAATAATGTACTTTCAAATGTTCCGAAAGCAGGCTGGCAGTAAAACGTTGCAAGGATTTAATTTGCTTAGATGGCTGAGCGATAATACGAACCCCATCACCACTTCTCTTTGGTATTGTATATTTCTTATAGCGGCGAGGGGCTGTTGATATAAAGCTTTTCAACGAGTCTTTATCCATGAATAATGTAGTGGATAACTGGTCAAGTATACTCATTTAGCGTCATCCTCAAGCATTTTTGTAATCGCAGATAATGCCAGCTTTCTCTTTCTGGATGCCTCGTCATCAGAGAGAACAAATGATGTGACAGCTCTTATTCTCATAGCCTTATATTCTTTTATTCGTCCAAGCTTATCTTTTCCAAGTATAACTCTTTTTTTACTTTCCAAGGGGTAGTAAAAAGTTATATTGCTATATTTCTTTTTGCCAATCATAGACATTGATTGTAGTAAATAAAGCAGCCTCTTTATAACGTTTTCATCTATTTCGATATTTAGTGCTATTAATGCTAATTCAATCTCATAGTCTTTTATTGGATAGAAAGTATGAATAATATCGTAGACTAATAATGCTAAATGTGCAGGATTGGATATGTTAAAAGCGGTAGTCTTACTTGCATTTTTCAGTCTGTTTTTTATGCAATCTATTACTAATGGTAGGTCTGGATAATTTATATCTGTATTGCTGGGCCATGGAAAGATATGCACTGACTCTTTATCTTTTCGTTTTAAATATGACAAAGGGCCTAGATAAATAAATGAGTCTTCAGCCTGTACATGCTCATCTGGAGCAAAAATAAGTATTTTTTTATGATCGCTAATGTTTGCAAACATGCCTAATTCGACAAGGGAACCGGGGCTTTCTAAGCAAATGATTATAAGTGTGGATAGTTTGGCAATATCATCCTCAAATGAAAACAAATCTGAATAAGTGTTTTCTCGAAAGTAATCCTTGAATGTTTCGGCCATTATGAATGATTTTGAGAGGCCATGTTCTTCATTAACCTCAAAGAATGCAATTATCCTGTCGCGTAAACTTTGCGGGATCAGCTTTCCTGTGTTTGTCTCTCCACCACAGATAAAAATTTTATGGGGTGTTAAATAAAGGGAAAAATTTGAATACGAGAGAGAACTGAACTCATCAATGAGTGTATCTTCGTAGCTTTCATTACCCTTTGCCGTACTCAATTCAATCTCTCCATAAAAAAACAAAGCGGAAATCCGCTTTGTTTAAATCTTTACCTAGAGGATGCGCAAAAGACTTCTCTGACGCTCCTGATCAAGGATCGTTAGAGAAGTGCTTTTGCGCAACCCTAAGTGTCCTCAATACTGTATGTCTGGCTAATCGCCCGACTAGGTTTAAGTGACATAAACCTTCGCGTAAAGATGGAGTTAGCTTAGATCAGCGTTAAAAAGTAAGCAAGTTAGTTTAAACAGAACGTACAAAATTCCCCCACCACTCCATAAGATTTGTGCGTTGCGGCAGATAAATGGAGCGGTTGTATGCGCGCCTTACTTCGTTTTTATCACAATGTGCCAGAGCTGATTCAATAACATCAGAATTAAAGCCTGATTCATTTAATGCAGTGCTGGCTATCGAGCGAAGACCATGCGCAACTAACCTACCACCATAACCAATCCGCTTTAAGGCGGCGTTAGCAGTCTGGCTATTCATTGGTTGCTTTGGATCGTTACGACTTGGGAATACGTATTCGCGATTCTTACTTATAGGCTTCATCACTTCCAGAATCTCTAATGCCTGAGGAGAAAGGGGTACGATATGTTCCCGTTTTGCCTTCATTCGTTCGGCGGGAATCGTCCAGAGTTTGGCATCAAGATCGATCTCTACCCACCGAGTACCAGAAGCCTCAGAAGGGCGCACAAGCGTCAGGAGTTGCCATTCAATAAGGCAGCGAGTTGGTACGGATAAATTAGACATGACTAAAGAACGCATGAGTTTCGGTAACTCTTCTGGTCGTAGTGTTGGCATGTTTTGTTTTTTGGGCTTCTCAAAGGCCATTCCGATACCTGATGCTGGGTTGGCATCAATCAGACCTGTGTTTACGGCATAAATCATTATCTCGTTAATGCGTTGCACTAGTCGACGTACAGTCTCAAGCGCCCCACGAGCTTTGATTGGCTCAAGTGCTTCAACCAATGTTCGGGCTTTGATTTGCTGAACGGGGATCTCACCAATGGCAGGTAATACATCTTTCTCCAGTGAGCGCCAAATGTCTTTTGCGTAATCAGAGGTAACGCTTTTGCTTTTGAGTTGGAACCAGTTAGCGGCAACCGTCGAAAAAATACTGTCCAGAGCGATTTGCTGCTCTTCCTCTGCAACTTCAGCTTGGACTTGGGGGTCGATGCCATTAGCTAACAAGGCAAGGTAATCCGCTCTTAATCCTCGGGCATCAGCAAGCGATAGGGCGGGGAAAGCACCGAGCCCCATCATTGTCCGCTGCTTTGTTGCCGGACGTTGATAACGAAAGCGCCAGAGCTTTTTGCCACTAGTTTTCACTAGCAGGAAAAGCCCGTCGCCATCGTGCAGCGTTAGATCCTTCTCTAACGCCTTAGCGCGCAGAACTTCGGTGTTGGTCAGGGGGCGTGTTGTCCGTGCCACTGTGGCCGCTCCTTCATGAATTGGTATACGCTTTTAGGTATACATCCTAGCGTATACCTAAACGTATACCAATAATCACCGGATTTAGCCGGATGTTCTCGGACAACGACAGACACAAAAAAGCCCGCAGGGCTTGTACTGTGCGGGCTTTCTGTACTTCACCGGACGTATCCGGATCATTATTTGGTGGAGCTGGCGGGAGTTGAACCCGCGTCCGAAATTTCTACATCCTCGGTACTACATGCTTAGTTTGTCTTTACATTCGCACGCCAGCTGCGGACAAACACGCCACTAACGAACTAGCCTGATTAGTTTTAACGCTTCAACCCCAGGCAGGGTTTCCACGCGATCTCTTTTGGGTTTGACCTCTCTTTGATCCCCGTCTTAAGAGCGGAAGCTAGGGAGAGAGGGCTCTTAGCAGGTTATTAAGCTGCTAAAGCGTAGTTTTCGTCGTTTGCGACTATTTTTTTGCGGCTTTTAACGAGGCAAACCGCCCCTCGGCATGCACCTTGGGTTTCGCAAATCCCGTCGAATCCAGAATCAGCCCCAATAGTGTTGAACTCAGTATACCAGATTTTACTTCCTCGACACCAGCCCGAAACGCTAACTTATTGAATAGTACAATAAGTGCGCAGAATCAACGTCCTGCGTTTTTCATGATACGTGCTTTGTCGAGCTGCCACTCGCGTGCTTTCAGGTCAGTACGTTTGTCGTGCTGTTTCTTACCTTTCGCCACGCCGATTTTCACTTTGCACCAGGCGTTTTTCCAGTACAAAGAGAGCGCCACCACGGTGAAGCCTTCGCGGTTGATGCGTCCGTAGAGGGATTCCAGTTCGCGCTTGTTCAGCAGCAGCTTACGGGTGCGGGTAGGATCGCAGACGTAATGTGAAGAGGCGACGGTCAGCGGCGTAAAGTTCGCGCCGAACAGGAAGGCCTCACCGTCTTTCAGGATCACGTAGCTGTCGCCGATATTGGCTTTCCCGGCACGCAGCGATTTTACTTCCCAGCCCTGCAACGCAAGGCCTGCCTCGAATTCTTCTTCGATGAAATACTCGTGGCGAGCACGCTTGTTAAGCGCAATGGTCGCCGAACCAGGTTTATGTGCTTTTTTCTTCGTCATAAGTGTCGTAAAGCCGTCGGTAATCTGATTTTAAAAAGTCACCTCATTGCGTCCTGTGAGGTCTAACGCGCTATCTTAGCACGAGATAAGGCTTAGCGTTTTTTTAACAGGTGATAAATGTTATTATTTGTCTGTTGTGTGACCATGGAAAATGCTATGCCTCAGATTAGCCGTACCGCGCTTGTTCCTTACAGCGCGGAACAAATGTATCAGTTAGTGAACGACGTTCAGTCCTATCCGGAATTTATTCCGGGATGCACCGGTAGCCGGGTGCTGGAATCCGGCCCGACGCAGATGACTGCGGCCGTGGATGTCTCCAAAGCGGGGATCAGCAAAACGTTCACCACGCGCAATACCCTGACGAGCAATCAGAGTATTTTGATGCATCTGGTGGATGGTCCGTTTAAAAAACTGATGGGGGGGTGGAAGTTTACGCCGCTGAGCGCTGACGCCTGCCGCATTGAGTTTCATCTGGATTTTGAATTTACCAATAAGCTGATCGAACTGGCGTTTGGCCGTATCTTTAAAGAGCTGGCCTCGAATATGGTTCAGGCGTTCACCACGCGCGCCAAAGAGGTTTACAGTGTCGCATAAGATTGCTGTTGAGGTGGTGTATGCGCTGCCGGAGAAGCAGTATTTGCAGCGCGTGATGCTTGAAGAGGGTGCCACCGTTGAGGCGGCTATCCGGGCCTCCGGCATCCTTGAACTTCGCCGTGATATTGACCTGGCGAAGAATAAAGTCGGCATTTATAGCCGTCCGGTAAAGCTTGCTGATGCGCTGAAGGATGGCGATCGGGTTGAGATTTATCGCCCGCTGATTGCTGACCCGAAAGAGCTGCGCCGTCAGCGAGCGGAGAAATCGGGTAAGTAACGCTTTCTCCCCCGGTGGCGCTTCGCTTACCGGGACTACGATTCTGCGTAAGAATTCAGATACAAAAAAGGTGCTCATTGAGCACCTTTTTGCGTTGCTGACGCCTGATTATTTGGTCAGGGCAGGCTTGTTGTCGATGTTGGTCAGCACGCCGGCACTGCTGAAGGTCAGCGTCAGGGTTTGCTGGGTCACATCTTCATGACCAGGCTGCTGGCGGAATACATAGAACCAGGTGTTTGTGCCGAACGGATCGGACATCATCGGGGTTCCCAGGGCATAAGCGACCTGCTGTTGTGTCATACCCACGCGGATTTTGGACACATCGTTAGGGGTAAGGTAGTTCCCCTGGTTGATGTCAGGACGGTAAACCACTTTCTCCAGAGTGGAACAGCCTGCGGTCAACATCAGAAGAACCGCTGCGGCAGCGGTCAGCGTTTTACAGCGCATAGTGATTTGATTCCTTTTCGGGCCCGAGCAGTACGCGGCTCATATGTAATATGCCGATGATAATAGACCTTGCCCCACTTTGAAACCGGTCTGGCGGCGTTTTTGTTGTTCTGTATGACCCTGAGATCCCGAAAAAGTTTATGCCGCCAGCAGTTCTTTCGCATTCGCAAGCGTATTGCGGGTGACTTCACTGCCGCCGAGCAGGCGTGCCAGCTCTTGCAAGCGTGAGCGTTTATCCAGCGGCTTCATGTGCGTTTCCGTCATTTCGCCATCGGTTTCCTTGCTGACGATAAAGTGGTGATGACCACAACCGGCGACCTGCGGCAGGTGAGTCACACACATGACCTGCGTCGATTCACCTAACTGACGCAGCAGTTTGCCGACAACGGCCGCGGTCGGGCCGCTGATACCCACATCCACTTCATCGAAAATCAACGCCGGGGTTTCCATTTTACGGGCGGTAATCACCTGAATGGCCAGGGCGATACGCGACAGTTCACCGCCGGAAGCCACTTTCGAAATCGCCTGCAAAGGCTGGCCCGGGTTGGTGGTGACGCGGAATTCTACGCGATCTGCGCCTTCCGCCGTCAGGTGATTCTCTTCAAAGCGAACATCTATGGTGAACACCCCATGCGGCATCGCCAGCGTATGCATGCTGTCGGTAATGTGCTGGCTAAGCTCCAGCGCATAGTGTTGCCGCACGTCATGCAGCCGTTTCGCCGTTTCCAGCGCCTGCTGATGATGCAGATTAACCGCCAGAGACAAGGTTTCAAGGGAATCGGCCTGATCGTCCAGCTGCTGCTGTTCCTCCAGCAGAGACTGATAGTAATTCGGCAGCTCTTCCGGGGTTACGTGATGCTTACGCGCCAGTGAAATCTGCCGGGAGATGCGTTGCTCAAGCTCGAACAGACGGTTCGGGTCGAGATCCAGACGTTCACAGTAGTGGCGCAGTTCATCCCCGGCTTCTGAAATCTGAATCGCGGCCTCTTCCAGCATTTCCAGTACGCCAGAAAGCTTATTGTCCATGCCGGTCAGTTCGGTCACAAGCTGACGCACGTTATACAGCTGGCTCTGCAAATTCACGTCTTCGCCATCCGCCAGCATATTAAGGGCAGTCTGGCTGGTGGAAAGCAGCTGACCGCTGTTGGCCAGACGCTTGTACTCTTCGTCGATTTGCTCAAATTCACCCGCCTGCGGGTTAAATTCGTTCAGCTCTTTCAGCTGATATTCCAGCAGCTCGGCGCGCGCGGTACGCTCCTGGCTTTGCTGCTGATGCTGCGCAAGTTCGCGGCAGCTTTGATGCCACTGACGATA
The DNA here is from genome assembly GCF_049238215.1 of Enterobacter cloacae complex sp. IR5441. NCBI lineage: Bacteria > Pseudomonadati > Pseudomonadota > Gammaproteobacteria > Enterobacterales > Enterobacteriaceae > Enterobacter > Enterobacter cloacae complex sp. IR5441. The sequence continues at coordinate 44,287 of NZ_JBMKIA010000013.1, read as the reverse complement.
GTGCTCCGCCATGAGTTGAGTAAGCGCGTACTCACCTGCGTAGCCATCAAGCAGGACTTTCTGTTGTTCGGGTTTGATTAACTGCTGGTGCGCATGCTGACCATGGATCTGGATGAGCAGCTGGCCCAGCTCGCGAAGCTGGGAAAGGGGAACCGCTGTACCATTGATAAAACCGCGGGAGCGGCCATCGCTGCTGATGACGCGGCGAAGTAAACACTCACGTCCGTCTTCGAGCTGGTTCGCTTCCAGCCAGCGCAGGGCGGCAGGTGTGTCTTTCAACGAGAAGCGGGCGCAGAGATCGGCACGGGCGGCGCCTGTGCGCACCATATCCCCCTCAGCACGACCGCCGAGGCACAAGCCGAGGGCATCAATGGCAATGGATTTACCTGCACCGGTTTCACCGGTAATCGCCGTCATTCCGCTATGGAAGTCGATCTCAAGCTCACGAACAATGGCAAAGTTGCTGATGGTCAGTTGTGCCAGCATAATTGTTTTCCTGTATGAAAAACCATAACTGTGTTTGTATACAGTATAAACTGGTTTTATATACAGTAAAGTGCTGGATGCAAAATCAGAACAATTTTTTTGACCAGCCGAGCTTGGAGCTTAATGTGTTGAAATAGCTGTAATCTTTCGGGTGAATCAGGTTCAGATGGTAATCGCAGCGGCGAATGAGGACATCTTCACCTTCCTGAATGGGGAGCGCAATCTGACTGTCGCAGCTGATCTCCAGGTCGTTACGGCGATGGGAAAAACGCAGGCGGATGGTGCTGTCGCCGTTGATCACCAGCGGACGCGCCGAGAGCGTATGCGGGAACATCGGCACCAGGGTAATGGCATCCAGCGATGGCGTCAGGATTGGGCCTCCGGCTGAAAGTGAGTAGGCGGTTGACCCCGTCGGGGTTGAAATAATCAGCCCGTCAGAACGCTGCGAGAAAGCGAATATTTCGTCGATATAGACTTCGAACTCGATCATGTGCGCCACTTTACCGGGATGGAGAACCACCTCGTTAATGGCGGTGCTGATGCGCTTCTGGCAGTCTTGCTGACACACCTGGGCTTCCAGTAAAAACCGTTTTTCACTGATATAGTGGCCTTCCAGCACGTCCGCCAGCTGCTGCTGCGCATTGTCCGGGTCGAGGTCGGTCAGGAAACCGAGATTGCCACGGTTAATACCAATAACCTTAATATCATAGCGAGCCAGCGTTCGCGCCGCGCCCAGCATATTACCGTCGCCACCGACCACCACGGCGAGATCCGCCTGCTGGCCAATTTCCGCCAGCGTGCCGGTTCTGACGCTTTTAAGCTGCAACTCCTGGGCGATCTGCTGCTCGACCATCACTTCATAGCCTTTACCACACAGCCAGCGATACAACATTTCATGTGTCGTCAATGCGGTAGGGTGACGCGGATGGCCGACGATCCCAATACACCTGAAATGATTATTCATTTTCTGGAGGTCCTTGTGCCTGATGAATGATGACAATCTGCCTTGTTCCCTTGAATCCAGGAAACTGATCCCCATAATAAGCGAAGTTAGCGAGATGAATGCAGAAAAACGCGGAGAAATTCATGAGTAGTAAAGAACAGAAAACGCCTGAGGGGCAAGCCCCTGAAGAAATTATCACGGAACAGCACGATGAAGTTGAGGCTGTAGAGCCAGACACGTCTGCTGAGCAGGTGGACCCGCGCGATGAAAAAATTGCCAACCTGGAAGCTCAGTTGGTAGAAGCGCAGAATCGCGAACGCGATGGCGTACTGCGTATCAAAGCGGAAATGGAAAACCTGCGCCGTCGTACCGAGCTGGACGTTGAAAAGGCGCACAAATTTGCGCTGGAGAAATTCGTCAATGAACTGCTTCCGGTGATCGACAGCCTGGATCGCGCGCTGGAAGTGGCGGATAAAGCTAACCCGGATAACGCGGCGATGATTGAAGGCATTGAGCTGACGCTGAAATCCATGCTGGATGTGGTGCGTAAGTTCGGTGTTGAAGTGATTGCCGATACGGATGTACCGCTGGATCCAAACGTTCACCAGGCCATTGCGATGGTGGAATCCGAAGACGTTGCCGCGGGTAACGTGCTGGGCGTGATGCAGAAAGGGTATACCCTGAACGGTCGTACTATTCGCGCTGCGATGGTGACCGTGGCGAAAGCGAAAGCATAACGTGCTGCCTGTAGTGCCGGGTGGCGGCGTTCGCCTTACCCGGCCTACATTTTATTCGGCAATACTTTCGCGTAGAGGCTTAACGGGCAGGACCTTCACCTGCTTAATCATGTTGTCCTGAACGTCCAGAATATCAATATCATACTGTTCAATGCGCACGCGCGTGCCTGCCGCCGGGATCTCTTCCAGCGCTTCCAGGATCATACCGTTCATCGTCCGCGCTTCGTCTTCCGGCAAATGCCAGTTGAACGCTTTATTGATTTCACGAATGTTGGCGCTGCCGTCGATAAGCACTGACCCGTCGTTTTGCGGGGTGACCTCTTCCGCAAGGGAAGGCGACATTGACGTGGTAAAGTCCCCGACAATCTCTTCCAGAATATCTTCGACCGTCACCAGCCCCTGTATGTCGCCGTATTCATCCACCACCAGGCCGACTTTCTTCTTGTTTCGCTGGAACTTCACCAGCTGCGTGCTGAGTGGGGTGCCTTCCGGCACGTAGTAAATTTCGTCGGCGGCGCGCAGCATCACCTCTTTGGTGAACTCGTTTTTCTCAGTCATCAGACGATAGGCCTCGCGCACGCGCAGCATGCTGATGGCATCGTCGAGGGAATCGCGATAGAGGACGATACGCCCGTGCGGGGAGTGCGTCAGCTGGCGGACAATGGCCTTCCAGTCGTCGTTGATATCAATCCCGACGATTTCATTGCGCGGCACCATGATGTCGTCAACGCTGACCTTTTCCAGATCCAGCACCGACAGGAGCATGTCCTGATTGCGGCGGGAGATCTGCGAGCGGGATTCATTCACGATGGTACGCAGTTCGTCTTTGCTGAGCGCGCTACTAATGGTGACGTCTGCCTTTATACCGACCATGCGCATCAGCACCCGTGTCACCATATTCAGCAGCCAGACCAGCGGCATCATCAGAATAAGCAGCGGTGCTAACAGGAAGCTGCTCGGGTAGGCGACTTTTTCCGGGTAAAGCGCGGCGATGGTTTTGGGCAGCACTTCCGCAAACACCAGCACCACAAACGTGAGCACACCTGTGGCAATCGCCACGCCTGCGTTGCCGTATAGACGCATCCCGACGATGGTGCCCAGTGCAGAGGCGAGAATATTGACCAGGTTGTTACCGATAAGCACCAGGCTAATCAGCCGGTCCGGCTTACGCAGAAGCTTTTCGACACGACGCGCGGCACGGTTACCCTGCTTGGCGCGATGGCGTAACCGGTAGCGGTTCAGCGTCATCATGCCGGTTTCAGAGCCAGAGAAATAAGCGGAGATGACCACCATGATGACCAGAATGACGATCAGCGTGGTGGTAGAGATGTGTTCCAGGGGGAACTCCTTTTGTTACTTAGCCAGCAAATTGCTGTATGAAGCGGCTACCAAAATAGGCAAGCGTGAGAATGCCCGCACCCGCTACGTTGAACCAGACCACGCGACGACCGCGCCAGCCTTCATGATAATGGCCCCATAACAGGACAATATAGACAAACCACGCGATGATGGAGAGGACCGCTTTATCGATATTCTCCACGCTGAACAGGTTCTTCATATAAAACAAGCCCGTGCACAGCGTCAGCGTCAGCAGAACCACACCGACCTGGGTGATGTGGAACATCTTACGCTCAATCACCATCAGCGGCGGCATTTCGTGGTTAAACGCCAGCTTTTTATTTTTCAGCTGGTAGTCAATCCAGGCGAGTTGCATGGCGTAAAGGGCGGCGATGATCAGCGTCGCGTAGGAGAACAGCGACAGGCCAATATGCACCAGCATCCCCGGCGTGGCTTCCAGGTGAGTAATAAACTCATTGGGCATGAACGTGGCTAACGCCAGGTTGATCAGCGCAAAGGCGTAGACTATCGGCAGCAGCAGCCAGCCACGGTTTTTAGACGCGACAATGGTCATGACCGTACAGATCATCAGGCTGACCAGCGAGCCGACGTTCAGTACGCTCAGATTCTGCACGCTGCCGTCGCCGGGAATGATGCGTGATTCCAGCGCAAACGCATGGCTAATCAGTGCGATCACTGCCGAAAGAATAGCCATGCGCCGCCAGCCGCTGTTTTTTTGCAGCAGGCCAGGAATGATCAGCGCGAGGCTGACAGAGTAGGCAACAAGGGCGATCAGTGCGAAAACAGGCATATAGGCGTCGACAGTTGTCTTAATAAGAAAGAGAAGCAGTATAACGTTACGTGACGCCTGCTCCAACCGTTGCATAACAACAAAGGCGCCTTCATGTTATACTCCGGCAAAATTCTGTGTATGTGTCGCCCAGGCGACCTAACGTTTCTACCCCAGGCGAGAGACAATGTTTGATAATTTAACCGATCGTTTGTCGCGCACGCTGCGCAACATCAGCGGCCGTGGACGCCTCACCGAAGAGAACATCAAGGAAACGCTGCGCGAAGTGCGCATGGCGCTGCTGGAAGCAGACGTCGCGTTGCCGGTCGTGCGTGATTTTATCAACCGCGTGAAAGAGAAAGCGGTTGGCCATGAAGTGAACAAGAGCCTGACTCCGGGTCAGGAGTTCGTCAAAATCGTCCGTAACGAGCTGGTTTCGGCGATGGGCGAAGAGAACCAGGTGCTAAACCTGGCGGCTCAGCCGCCGGCCGTCGTGCTGATGGCGGGTCTGCAAGGTGCGGGTAAAACCACCAGTGTCGGTAAGCTGGGGAAATTCCTGCGCGAAAAGCACAAGAAAAAGGTGCTGGTGGTGTCGGCGGACGTGTATCGCCCGGCGGCGATCAAACAGCTGGAAACGCTGGCCGAGCAGGTTGGCGTAGACTTCTTCCCGTCCGACGTGGCGCAGAAGCCTGTCGATATCGTTAACGCGGCGCTGAAAGAGGCGAAGCTGAAATTCTACGACGTGCTGCTGGTGGATACCGCCGGTCGTCTGCACGTTGACGAAGCGATGATGGACGAAATCAAGCAGGTGCATGCTTCTATCAATCCGGTAGAGACCCTGTTTGTTGTTGACGCCATGACCGGTCAGGATGCAGCGAACACCGCAAAAGCGTTTAACGAAGCCCTGCCGTTAACCGGCGTGGTGCTGACCAAAGTCGACGGCGATGCCCGCGGCGGTGCGGCGCTCTCTATTCGTCATATCACCGGTAAGCCAATCAAGTTCCTCGGCGTGGGCGAGAAAACCGAAGCGCTGGAGCCGTTCCATCCGGATCGTATTGCCTCCCGTATCCTCGGCATGGGCGACGTGCTGTCGCTGATCGAAGATATTGAAAGCAAGGTTGACCGCGCGCAGGCGGAAAAACTCGCCAGCAAGCTGAAAAAGGGCGACGGTTTCGATCTGACCGACTTCCTTGAGCAGCTGCGTCAGATGAAAAACATGGGCGGCATGGCAAGCCTGATGGGCAAACTGCCAGGCATGGGCCAGATCCCGGACAACGTCAAATCCCAGATGGATGACAAAGTGCTGGTGCGTATGGAGGCCATCATCAACTCGATGACGCTGAAAGAGCGCGCGAAGCCAGAAATCATCAAAGGTTCCCGTAAACGCCGTATCGCAGCCGGTTGCGGCATGCAGGTGCAGGACGTTAACCGCCTTCTGAAACAGTTCGACGACATGCAGCGCATGATGAAGAAAATGAAGAAAGGCGGCATGGCGAAGATGATGCGCGGCATGAAAGGCATGATGCCTCCCGGTTTTCCTGGGCGTTAATCGCTTTTGAGATTGCTTTTTGCCCGAAAATGAGTAAAATTTTCGGGCTTTTAATATGACACCCGGGCTCCGTTCCTCGATGGGGCCCGGTTGTTTTATTCACACAAGAGGATGTTATGGTAACTATTCGTTTAGCTCGTCACGGCGCTAAAAAGCGTCCGTTCTACCAGGTTGTTGTGACTGACAGCCGTAATGCTCGCAACGGTCGCTTCATCGAGCGCGTTGGTTTCTTCAACCCACTGGCCGCTGGCGCAGAAGAAGAAACCCGTCTGGATCTGGATCGTATCGCTCACTGGGTTGGCCAGGGCGCTACTGTTTCCGATCGCGTTGCTACGCTGATCAAAGCAGCAAACAAAGCAGCTTAATCTGTCACGGTGGTCATGATGAGCAATAAAGCACCTGTTGAACCGATCGTATTGGGAAAAATGGGTTCTTGCTACGGTATCCGTGGTTGGCTCAGAGTGTTTTCCTCCACTGAAGACGCTGATAGCATTTTTAATTACCAGCCCTGGTTTATCCAGAAAGGCGGTAAGTGGGAAGAGGTCGAGCTGGAAAGCTGGCGTCACCACAATCAGGACATCATCATCAAGCTGAAAGGCATTGACGATCGTGATGCCGCGAATGCGCTGACTAATTGTGAAATTGTCGTGGATTCGTCGCAGTTGCCACAGCTGGAAGAGGGTGACTACTACTGGAAAGACCTTATGGGTTGCCAGGTAGTGACCACTGAAGGCTACAGCCTGGGGAAAGTCATCGACATGATGGAAACCGGGTCAAATGACGTTCTCGTCATTAAGGCAAACCTGAAAGATGCATTTGGCATCAAGGAGCGGTTGGTTCCGTTCCTCGATGGACAGGTTATCAAGAAAGTCGATCTCACTACTCAAACCATTGAAGTAGATTGGGATCCTGGTTTTTAAATTCTCCGGATAAACGGTAAAAGACGGCGCTATGTGGATTGGCATAATTAGCCTGTTTCCTGAAATGTTCCGCGCGATTACCGATTACGGGGTAACTGGCCGGGCAGTAAAGAATGGCCTGCTGAGCATCCAGAGCTGGAGTCCTCGTGACTTCACGCACGACCGGCACCGTACCGTGGACGATCGTCCTTACGGCGGCGGACCGGGGATGTTGATGATGGTGCAACCCTTACGGGACGCCATTCACACAGCAAAAGCCGCGGCAGGTGAAGGCGCGAAGGTGATTTATCTTTCACCTCAGGGACGCAAGCTTGATCAAGCGGGCGTGAGCGAACTGGCGACGAATCAAAAGCTGATTCTGGTCTGTGGTCGCTACGAAGGGATAGATGAGCGTGTAATTCAAACCGAGATTGACGAAGAATGGTCTATCGGCGATTACGTTCTCAGCGGTGGTGAGTTACCAGCAATGACGCTGATTGACTCCGTTGCCCGGTTCATTCCGGGTGTACTGGGCCATGAAGCTTCGGCAACGGAAGATTCGTTTGCCGATGGATTGCTGGACTGTCCACACTATACTCGTCCTGAAGTGTTAGAAGGGATGGAAGTCCCGGCAGTATTACTGTCTGGAAACCATGCCGAGATACGTCGCTGGCGTTTGAAGCAGTCGCTGGGCCGAACCTGGCTTAGAAGACCTGAACTTCTGGAAAACCTGGCTCTGACTGAAGAGCAAGCAAAGTTGCTGGCCGAGTTCAAAACTGAACACGCGCACCAGCAGCATGAACATGATGGGAATGCGTAATACGCTCCCGAATATCAGTTTACCCAGGATAAGAGATTAAATTATGAGCAACATTATTAAGCAACTTGAACAAGAGCAGATGAAGCAGGACGTACCTTCCTTCCGTCCAGGTGACACCGTGGAAGTGAAAGTATGGGTTGTTGAAGGTTCCAAAAAACGTCTGCAGGCATTCGAGGGCGTGGTTATCGCTATTCGTAACCGCGGTCTGCACTCTGCATTCACTGTTCGTAAAATTTCCAACGGCGAAGGCGTTGAGCGTGTCTTCCAGACTCACTCTCCGGTAGTTGACAGCATTGCTGTTAAACGTCGTGGTGCTGTACGTAAAGCTAAACTGTACTACCTGCGTGAGCGTACTGGTAAGTCTGCTCGTATTAAAGAGCGTCTGAACTAAGATTCGCTTTCACGCGACATCCAAAGCGTGTTAATAATCAAGGGGTTAGCTAATAGCTAGCCCCTTTTTTTATTCCGATGTCCACGGAATGTCCACGCAGATATCATTGTGTCCACCCTTTACATTTTCTCAGGTAAAAAAAAACCTGCCGAAGCAGGTTTATAACCAGAGGTTCCCTTGATGATATTTTGAGGGGTGGGGTGGGGCAGGCACTACCTCTCCTGGTTTAACAATGTACCTTGCAAGGGTTTCATGAGTTACGAATGTGCAGCCACAGTTTATGTTTTGGCACTGATGATACCGCTCTTTTGTTTCTGAACTTAAGTACCGACTTGAGCGTGCATGTGAAGCGTCATGACATAATGGACAGTGCATCATCTTTCTTTCCCCCGATTCGTTAACAATTGGGGATGATAAACGCGCATCTTACATTTGCAAGTTAAAGTTTGCTTTTTTATCCTTCCAGTGATTCATACTCCACGTCCGAAACTCTAACCTCAAGCTCCAAGCCTGTCGTGTAGCCGCTCCCGTTAAGGTAGTGCACCACCCGACTGATTATCCAAGCCTGCTCGTCTATAACGCGCTTAAAGCCTCTGACCGCTATCGGTGTTTCAGGAAATAAATCAGCACGACCAATAGCCAGCGAGATTGAAAACTCCGCGACTCCGCGCTGAATTTTGTCCCACTTCGCCTGAGCTGCACGCATGGCCTGCGCCTTTGTCGCGTAGATGGTCGTCAGCTCCAGCACGTTCTCAGACTCACCGACCATATACTCGCCCTCGCGCGCCTCCTGCTCTTTTTTGGCTCCGGCCTTTGACGTGGTTTTTGTCGCTTTTGGATGTTGCAACGCGCGCAGGTGCTGCTCCTTCGGCTTGCGCTTGAGCTTCACCTTTTGCTTTTGCGGCTTAGGGTCTTTTGTGTGCAGCCATTTAGCCGTTACGCCGGTGTAGGCTTCACGGTCAGCAATCGCAAACTGATGACGGTCGCCGTCGCCGCGTTCGATGGTCATCTGCGGGATGGGCTTGCCACTGGCCGTCCTGCCAGTACCGGCTTTCAGGAACAGCAGTTTCCCCGCTTTCACCGACACTGATGCACCGTTACGGTCAGCCAGGCGGGACAGAAACACCGCGTCGGATTCCTGCGCCTGGTCAATATGAGGCACGGGGATCGCTTTCAGCGTGTCAGCCACGCTGGCCGTGAGTTTGTTGCGCGCTGCGATGGTCTCAACAATGACACCGAGCGTGGTGTCATGCCATGACTGTTCCCGGCGGGAGTTCAGCGTGCCGCGAAAATCAGCGCTGCGCCCCCTTATAGTCAGCGTATCAGGCGCGCCCCGGTGCTCGATTTCATCCACCGTAAAACTGCCTTTTTTTATTAGAGCGCTACCCTGCCAGCCGAGCCATAAGGTTAACGTTGCTCCGCGCGGTGGCAGTGCGATTTGTCCGTCGGAATCATCGAGCTCAATGTCGAGCTGGTCGGCCTCAAATCCGCGATTGTCCGTCATGGTCAGACTGATTAGCCGGTCGCTAAAATCCTGAGTAATATCTTCGCTATCCTGCTTGAGCATAAATGCCGGTGCAATTTTCGCCCCGGCCTGAATGTTCATTCCTGTAATCATCCCGCCAGTCCTCCCAGCCAGTTACCAGCAGACGTCACCAGATTGTCAGCCTGCGTTTTCAGGTCGCCGTAGATCGCCGCAAGCGACTCATCGACCCGTTTCAGCGAGAGGCTAAACTCGATTTTTCTGGCCGCGCCGTCGCTGAATAATTCGGTGTGCGTGTGGGTCACTTTATCGATGACATACATACCGTGGATCATCCCCGTCCCGTCAATCAGCGGCCACGCTCTGCCCTCGTCGGCCATCAGCTCGATGGCTGTCAGTGACAGGCGTCCGCCGGTTAATTCGGGATACAGCACGCCCGAGAGCGTGCGCGAGGTTTCCCCCTCCCCGAGATACTGATATGCCGGTGGCAAACCGATGCGGTCATTTGACGCCCAGCGGTAGTCCTTTGAATATTGCATGGACTGATGCGGCAGCGTGCGGCGCTCAAACACAAATAAACCCAGTACCATTAACATGCTTTAGTCCTCATCCGTCATGGCGCATACTTGAGCGCTGGCGCGCTCTTTCTTCCCGGTCGAGTTTATCGACAGCTTCCCGGAGCTGCCGGTCGAGGTCAGTTCCCGGCGCAACGCCACCCGACAGAGTAATGTTGTATTCCCGCTTGCTCTGGTCGACATAGGACCGGCCAGCAGGCGCCGTCACTGGCTGGTACATCTGATAACCGCCATAAACGGAGGTCTGCGGGATATAAGACCCGTTTTGCGCACCGGCTGCGGCACTGGCTTTAGCCGCCGTCTGGTCGAGTACCTCTGATTCTTTTTTGATAACCCCGAACTTTTCCAGCAGCCAGTCGACGCCAGTGCGTAACTTATTGAATGAGCGGAGCGGCAGCATCAGCGCATCAGCCAGTGTTTTACCGACTACCACACCGACATTTTTGAAACGATCGAGCGTTTCCTGTGTCGCCTTAACCGGTGCTATCAGGTCAGTGAACCACTGCCAGACCCCGCGCAATTTCTCGATGATGGAATCAAACACCGGCGTCAGCGGCGAGAAGATTTCCGCCACCGGCGCAAATACCGCTTTAAGCCCCTCCACCACGCCCGAAAAGAATGCGCTGATGGGCTCCCAGTATTTACGAATCAGGAGCGCCCCGGCCACCACCGCACCGGCGACCGCGACCACCGGCAGACTGATTGCACCGACAGCAGTCACTATTGCGCCACCGGCAACGGTAAAGACCGTTCCCAGCAGACCTGCGGCGGCGATAATGGCGTTAATCCCCATAACCACCGGCCACGCAATCAGGCCAATCCCGCCAATCACACCAATCAGCGCCAGTGCGCCACCGGCTACAACACCGATAGTGGTCGCCAGTGATTTATTGCGGGTGATCCAGCCATCGAGTTTCAAAACATATCGCGTGGCCGTCTGCGTCAGTTTGCGCAGAGCGTCGTTTTGCTGGTCAAACAGGTCAGTTCCCACGGCCTCATAAGCAGACTGAAACTCTTTAAAGTCGCCGCCGAGATTGTCCTGCATGATTTTGACCAGCTCCTCGGTTTTACCGTCCGAGGCTTTAAACGCTGCGGTGAGTTTGTCGAGCTTGCCGGTTGACGCTGCGGTCATCAGCACCGCTGCCGCCGAGCTGGCCTCTTCACCGAAGATGGTTTTCATGTACTCGCCGCGCTGGCTGGTACCGAGATTGTTTTTCTCAAAACTGCGCTGCATTTCCTTCAGGATGGAAAATATCGGGCGTGTGTTTCCTCTGGCATCAGAGGTTTTGACGCCGAGCTCTTTGATAGCCTCAAAGGCTTTACCGGTCGGCGCCTGTAGGCGGCTCAGGATTGCACGGCTACCCGTTCCCGCCATCGAGCCGGTAATTTTCGCATCGTGCAACGCACCGACCATCGCGGCGGTTTGCTCGATACTGGCCCCGGCATTTTTAGCCACCGGCGCGGCATAGGTCAGCGCATCACTCAGCCCGTCAAAGTCGGCGGCGGTTTTGTTCATCGTCATCGACAGCACGTCGCCAATGTGTGCGATCTGGTCGTTGGAAAGCTGGAACGCAGATTTCATCCCTGTCAGCAGGGCGGCGTTTTCCTCCATTGAGCGCTGATTCGACAGCGCCATATTCAGCGTGACCGGCGTCGCCGCCTGAATGGCATCAGCATCCCCGCCACTTTTGGCAATGATGATTTGTGCACTCGCTGCGTCGTCCGCAGATGCGGCGGTATTGTCTCCGAGCTGTCTGGCCTGTTTGCGTAACGCCTCCATTTCTGGCGACTGTTTGTCTACCCCGAGCACGGCTTGCAGCTCAGAGTTTTTCTGTGCAAACGAATAGCCAGGCATCAGCAGTTTTACCCCGGCCATGGTGCCAGCCGTGGCTATACCTGTACCCGCCGCGCCAGCCGCCGCCATACTACCGGCCATATTCTTTCCGGCCTGATAGCGCTCCTTAACCCGGCTCAGCTTTGCCTGTTGCTGGCTGACCCGCGCCAGCGCCTCACGTTGCCGGTTAAGCTGCGCCGTTGTCTCACCGATGCTGGTTTTAAGACGACGCTCGTCAGCCGACAACGTGCGGGTGTTTATCCCGGCCTGTGCAAGCTCGGTGCGCTGGCGCTGTACCGATTGCCTGAGCCCGTTATATTTGAGTTGCAGGTCAGCGGCGGATTTTTTTGCTGCCTCCATCGCGCGCGCCTGCGCTTTGGTGGGGTTTTCCGTGTTTTTAAACTGGACGGCCAGCGCTGCGGCCTCCTGTTTCGCTTTGTTAAGCGACTGAACGGTCACGGCAAGCTGTGCGCTCGCTTTCCTGAATCCGTCAATTCGGGACGCCTGCGCGTTAAGGTCGCGCAGGGTCGTCTGTGAGTTGCGGATATCGCCAGCGAGGGATTTGCTGGCGTTCTGGATAGCTTTTAGCGGTCGGCTTGCCCGGTCTACTGCATTAAGCAGCACCTCGATCCTGACATTATTGCTCATAGTGGTTTCCGCTTCGCTGTAGCGCCTTGTCGCGCCATGTGAGGAGCTCGGTCACGCTCAGGGAATACAGCTCTGATGGCGGCCAGTGAAAAATCACCGCGATATCCGCCATCAGGTCATCGACCGAAAGTTTTGCGGGGAACGTCAGCGAGCCGAAGATGGCGACAAAAAACCAATCACCTCAGCGGCGAACTGCATCAGGTCTGAGGCATCGAGACGGGCAATTTCATGCTCGGTGAGTGCCGGGTAAGTCATACGCGGCAGCACCTTAATCAGCGCGTCAACGTCAGAGTTTGCCAGCGAGGCCAGCGACACCCCACGAAGGGTTCCCGCGTTAGGTTTTGAAACCGTCACCTCTCCGATTTTTTGCTCGCCGCGCATCAGAGGGTTGTCGAGGATCACGACGTGTGGCTTTTTGGTTTCGGTGACGTCATTTTCGGTAACGCCGGTTTCGATGTTGTTTTCCATAATGTTGCTCTCGTCTAAGTTTAGTGACCGGCCAGCCTGACTGACCGGTTAAGAGGGTTACAGGCCAATGGCCTTGCGATGTTCTGCCAGACGGTCGACGCCGTCGACTTTCAGCACCATGTTGATGACGTCAATCTCGATGACCTCCTTGCCGTCAATCGTGAGCTGGTAGTACGCGCATTCGGTCGAGATTTTGGTCGTGCCGCTTTCGCCCTGTTTGTTTTCGCCGCCGTCGTATTCTTTGTGACGGCCACGCATGACCACCTCAACGGCAGAAATCGCGCCGGTGTCATCGCGCTGGTATGAGCCGGTAAAGCGCAACGGTACGCTGTCCGCGCCCGGTGAGGCGTACTGCGCCCACAGCTCGACGTCGGGCAGACCGCCGAGCGTCCACTCGCACGACAGCGCATCGTCATCGAGACCGAGGTCAATCGACACCGAGCCCGGCATCCCGCCGCCGCGGTATTTCTCAAGCTTACGGGTCAGCTTTGGCAGGGTGACGGATTCAACAACGCCCATGTAGCTCAGGCCATCGTTGAACATGTTCAGGTATTTCAGTTTGCGTGGTAATGCCATGCTCAGAGCTCCTTAGCTGTTGACCGACTCTGACAGGTTCGCCAGATAGGTATCAGTGATGCGCTGGCGCAGGGTCAGGTTTTCCAGCGGCGGGACGGGGGTGTAGTCGTAATCGATATACAGTTTCCCCACCTTGAGCGTTTCCACGCTGTTTGACTCCGGGTCGTACCAGCAGGAGCCATCAACGATATAGCCGTTGTTTTTCAGCTCGCGGAATTTCGCATTGATACCGGCGACGATGTCGCGGATAAGCGTTGCGGTGACGGGTTTATCAATCGCCCAGGCGTGCGCCTCCGCCATCGTGTCGGCCAGCACCTGCGCCGTGCGGGTGTAGTTTTCAAAGAGGAATAACGGATCGTCGGAACAGGTACGGTTGCCCCAGAATTTAAATCCGTCGTTACGGATCAACGTCGTGACACCGGCCTGATTCAACAGGTTCGCGTCGGTGGCCTTCTCCTGCAAGTCCCACGAGACCGAGGCACTGACGCCGGTGACGCCATTCACCCCGACGTTAGACAGCGTTTTGTGCCAGCCCGTCTCCTGGTCGATTTTGGCACGCAGGCCGAGCGCGCGGGCGGTCGCCCATGCAATATCGGTCTGATTCGCTGTGGTGTCCCACGCCAGAAAATCAGGGTGAATGACCGTCAGCTCGCGCTGGCTGAAATTCTCACGGTAGGCGATGGCTTCGGAAATGGTCTTGCAGCCCCACGCGCTGATATAGCCAAACGCGCGCAGGCTCTGACAGGTCGCCGCGAGCGCGGTCGCCACTTCCAGAGAATCCAGCCCCGGCACGCCGAGAATGCGCGGCTTGACGCCAGTGACGGTTTTGGCGGTCAACAGCGCTTTAAGCCCGGTGTATTTGCCGTTTTCGTCGGTCGTGCCGATGATGTTGGAAATGGTTTCTTTCTGCGCTGCTTCCGGGTCGTCCGGGTCTTCAATACCTTCGGCAACGCGCACAACCACAACGACCGGCTTGCACTGGTCGGCAATGGCTTGCAGGGATTTTGACAGGGTGCCGAGCTTACCGGCTTTACCGATAGCGTTCTGCACGCTGGTAATCAGCACCGGCTCATTTAGCGGAAATGTTGAATCGTCAGCATCATTGGCCGTGCAGACCATGCCAATGATGGCTGTGGAAACGGTGGAAATGGTGCGCGTGCCATCGTTAATCTCGATGACCTCGACGCCGTGATGATAGTCGCTCATCCGTTTAACTCCGTGGTTAAGGGGTGCGACTATTTTCTGTTGTGTGCGGGACGTGAGAAACGAAAGGCCGTTGGGGGAGTGACAGCACAACGCGCAGTGACCGGTTGCCGTGTGAAGAAAGGGTCATTGATCGTTATAAGCGATCAATCACGGTTAATTGATCGCTGATAACCATTATCAATGAATGGGTATTGTCGCTATCGTTTCGCCATTAACGAGGAAGCGATAATGACGATTTTACTCTGGGTTGTTGGTGGTCTGGCTGCATGGTGGCTCTTTGGCTTTTGCTGGCTCAGACTGTTTGTCGGTGACGAAACAGAAAAAGTCTATGAAGAATGCCCCTATGACTAAACCCGCTTAGCGCGGGTTTTTTATTACTCTGTTAACGGCGATTCAGGCCATTCAATTTCGTCAGGCTCACTGGTATCAACCCGGTTAAGTAAAACCCGGTATTTCTTCCACGCCGACAGGCTCGCCATTTCCTCTTCTGTCGCCATCGACAAATCGACCGCATCCTGCAATGGTGCTATGGCCTGAGCTGCAACAGACAAGAGCTGCGCCTTTAATGCCTCAGCATTTTCGATAGCTTCCTCGCGTGTAGGCGGTTCGATGTCGACCCATTCCATGCATTCTGATTCAACATTGTACTGAGGCGCTTTCCGGTCAGGTGAAACCATAAAGGCTTCATATTCAGCATCGGTTATTGTCATCAGGTCTGACGGAACGGGAATACCCTGTTCTTCATAGGTTCTGACAGTTTCCTCAAGGTAAAAGCTTTTATCTGTATTGCTGAAATATTTCTGCATATCAGTAACCCGTTACGTTTAAATAAAATGTTCCGTTGCAGTTGTGGGTTTCAATTTTCACCTGATTTTTCCCGACAGGCGAACAGAGATAAAATGATGCGGAGTTATTACCCCCTGCACCGTAATAACTCGAACCGATACCGAGTATCCCGTTAGGGAACGACGTAGGCAGTGTCACGGTTACAGTGGCATTGTTGCCAACTGAAATATTTCTCACAGACTGCATAAACACAGCACCGTTGCCGTGCGTGTAGTAAGCGCTGTTATTGCCTGTTGTCGTTTTACCCACCCCATAACGCGCATCCGACTCCGCTTTGGTATAGGCCTGACCCGCCGGGGTGTAATTGCCTTTTGGCTGGAAACGTCCGTCACTCTCCGCTTTGGTGTAAGCCTGACCCGCCGGGGTGTAATTGCCTTTTGGCTGGAAACGCCCGTCACTCTCCGCTTTGGTGTAAGCGCCCGTTCTAGGCATATATCCCGCATCGGATTGCGTTTTGGTGTAATAGCGGTTATCAAAATTGGCATAGCTTCCCGGATTCACCTGTCCCGGCGCGTTGAAGTTTCCTTTAGTGTCCCATTTAAAATTAATATCCTGTGCGCCACTGCCTTTCATATGCAGATGCCATGAAAGTTCATCACCAGCAACCAGAGACCCCATCGAAAATGCCCAGGAGTTTTTACTCACAATGGTCGCTTGTTGTTTGATTACCGGATGGTATTCACTCGTGGCGGTAGTTGAATACGCATTGAAAAATGGCGCTTTCGCTTTGTACTGTTCAGCCCAGGCAAATGGACCGCTATAACCCGCAACCATTCCTTTGCCTGCGGTAATTTCTTCGCTCGCAGTGATTGTGTTGTATACCGACAGCGGCGTTCCTGACTGAAGCGCGCCTGTGGTGAGATTCACATACAACGGGCGGAGTGAGTTGTAACTTCCCAGCGAATCACCAGCGTTCGTTAACATCAAATAAAGACTTGAGCCATCATTTCGCCAGAATGCGCCAAAATTACCATAGGCGATACGCAGGCCGTTCGCAGCTCTTGAAACAATTTCACCATGAGCAGAAATTGTGCCTCTGACTTCTGCTGCACCATTAAAATTAAAAGATATGGAACCATTTACATTACGTTGTGAATAAAAGTGGTATCCAGTTGCGTCTTTAAATTCTAATACTGTTGGTCGGTCAACATTACCCCAAAGGTTAATAGCCCCTGCAAGGGATGAAGTGTTCGAGGAATAGATAGATAAAAGACGCGAATCCCCCGCTGATATCTGACCTTTTGAATACAGATTTCCCGTCACCGTTCCGCCGGTTACTGGTAACGCCCCAATATCAGCCGGTGTAGGTTTGTTCGCCGCATCATATTGTTTTGTCCAGGCTGACCACGTCCCGCTGTAAAGCGTGCGAATGTACGAGCGGGAGCTGTTGTAAACCCGGTAAATCTGCGTGATACCGGCATGCTTATAGACTTCCAGCGAACCGGCGTTAGCCTCTGGATAGTTCCTGCCTGTTTGTGCCTGCGCGTTCGCTGGCTGGTAATACAGCCCCGGCGTGGTGTAGGCGTTCAGGTCGGCAGCGTTGCCAATGCCAATAGTCTGACCGTTGAAAATATCCTGCGCCGTAATGTTGATATCGGATGACAGCGCCCGACCGTTTACCTTGCGCCCTGACGGCACGCGCCCGTTAGCGTTGTCATTCGCGGCCTTAACGGCTTTCGGCGTTGCCGCCAGCGCCTCAGACGTGCTGTCGGTTGCGCTACTGAGCTTGACGATACCCTTTTGCGCCGTGGTCGCGTCCTGAGCCGTATATTTCCCTTTCGCAAGGTCATATGCTGCCTTAACCGCTTTCGGCGTCGCTGCGACGCTCTCAGACGCGCTGTCGGTCGCACTGCTTAGCTGAGTGAAACCCTTAGCGGTGAGCGTGGCGTCAGGATGGCGGCGGGACTGCTCATGCTCAGCGAGCTTGTCGTCGACGTAGTCCTGTGTTGCCATCACCGTTGAGGTGTCGATGGTCAGCTCGACTGACTCGATGTCGCTCACCATAATAACCATGCGCACGGTCTGCGCGCGGCCAGAGCCCTCCGCCAGCGCTGGCTTGTAGCTTTCGGCCATATTGCCGACCGCAATCAGCGTGCCGGTGTCGTCATAGAGCCCGAGCTCGCGCATCCAGAAACCGCCGGTCTCAGGCGGGATGAGCAGCTCTGCCACGACATAATTTTTATTTTTCCTGTCCTGGCTGATTTTGTTCAGCGCATGACGCCAGACTTCTTTAACGAGTTTTGTCTGGTTCGGGTCAGGTACCGGCAGCGTACTGCCGCCATCACCGACGGCCATCGCCGTAAAATTCACCTTTTTCCCGTTCGGTACGGTCGCCGCCGCGAGTTTTTCGGCACCGGCTTTGGTGATGACCGTTTTATATTTCACTGTCATTGTGCTCTCACTTATCCGGGGTAAACCGTGATGATGTCGCCGTCATAGCTCAGGGCGCCGGTGTACAGATAGCCGGGAATGTCCTGAATAATATTGAGTCCGATAAGATGTCGGCTGGCTGGCTTTGCATCGGCAATAAGCCGCTCCATTTCGTAATACATTTCTTCGGTGATGCCGGTCTCTAACACACCGATATCGAGGCGAAATGTGCCGGGCGGGTCGTTTGTCTGCCACCACTCAGATACGTTTATCAGGTAGCCGAGCGGCTCCACCACGCGGCGCACTGCCCCAATCGTTCCTTTGTGTGCGTGGATATACCAGGCACTGCGGATCACATCCCGTTTGGTGGCCTCCGGCCAGTTCTCATCCCAGCGGTCAACGGAAAACGCCCACGCCAGCCACGGCAGGAGGTTTGCCGGGCAGTCGTCCGGGCTCCAGAGTCGGCGCAGGGGGACAGGGGTATTCTCGATTTCAGCGCAGGCGCGCGCCGCCGCCACCTCAAGCGGCGAGGAGCCCACCGGCAACAGTCGGGTGTCATTCATCATTGCCCCCTATGGTGACGCTGTACTCGCTGCACCATGACGCCTGCGTGTCATCGAGCACAATGTCGGCCACCGGCGCGGCCAGCTCGACACGCTGCACGCCCTCGACGTGGAGCGCCGCATAGATGGCCGACTTTCGGATGTCACGCCCGAGCCGGTGCTGCGCGGTGATATACGCCTGTAACTTTGCTTTTGCCGCACTGAGCACCGGCTCACTTTCGGGGCCGGGGTAAAGGTAAAGCGATGCAGTGATTTTGTAGTCGACGATTTTCGCTGACTGCACGGTCACGCGGTCGGCAACCGGCCGGACGTCCTCGTCGTTCAGCGCATCGCGCACGATGGCGAGCAGCTCGTCAGAGGCCACGCCGTTATTTTCACGCGACAGCACAGACACGGTCACACACGCAGGCTCAGGACTGATGACGGAAATATCCGCGACACGCCCGTCGGCACTGCGGCCATGAAACTGATATGCGCCGGTTGAGCCTGCGGTACTTAGCCCCTCGGGGGCTTGCTGGATACGCAGGCGATAGTCAGTATCCGATTCCATCACGGCTGGCGTGGGGGGAAATGTCGTGTCGTCTGGCGGGGTTATGACAAGTCGCGGAACATTGGAATTAGCCCCAATCTGGTCGAGATCGCTTCCGGCAGCGTAAGCCAGCATGACCGCACGCGCGGCCTCGTTGACGCGCTGCCGCCAGATAACCTCCCGATAGGCGTTTTCCTCCAGCAGCTTAACAATCGGCTCGGATTCGAGGGTCAGCGTGCGCGCCACTGCCTCCTGTTGTTCCTCCGGGTATAACGAGACGAGCGTCGCCTTGCGCTCCGCGAGGATGGTCTCATAGTCCAGCACTTCCACGACATCAGGCGCGGCGAGCTGGTTAAGGTCAACAATTGCCATAGCGTTTAACTCAGTGGAATGGTGATGGAAAAGGGCTGGCCGTTAGCCGATCGCGTGCCGGTGATATCGACATACAGCCCACCGTCGGTCTCCGACCGCTCAAAAGTGATGGTTGTCAGACTGACGCGCGGCTCCCACTTCTGGATCGCGGAATAGCACGCGGCCATAATCTGCAATCGCAGTGCCGGTGTCTGCGGCTGGTCAATCAGTGCCGACAGAAGCGAGCCGTATTCACGGCGCATGACGCGCGAGCCAACCGGCGTGACGAGAATGTCGCGCACGCTTTGCCTGATATGCTCGACCTCAGAGATACTGAGGCCGGTCTGGCTGTTCATTCCCAGATAACGCACCGTCATTGCGTCCCCTTAGTCCAGCTTCCGCCGCTCTGTACGTTGCCGTGTGCATGGTCATCCACCTGCACGCCGTTTGAGGTCAGTTTCCCGCCGGTATGCTCGATGTTCCCGGACATCTTCCCGCCTTTCTGCACTTCGAGCGTGCCGGTCGTCAGCTTGTTGGTACACACCACCTCGGGTGTATCGAGCGTGATACGGGTCGAGGCTCTAACCAGCACCACCGGCACGGTGGCTGTAATGGAATCCGACGCGGTGACATTGGCGGTTTTGATTCCTGACACGGTGAGCGCGCCGCTTTCGGGTTCGTACTCAATGACCGCACCATCAGGAAAGGTAACGTGAAGCGCATCGGGTGAGGCTGACGGGGCGGGATTGTCATCCGAGAATATGCCCGGCAGCACAAAGGCCGTATCGAGCTCACCGCCGATGGCCAGTAATAGCACCTGCTCGCCAACGGACGGAGCCCACCACACGCGAGAGCGACCGGCGCGACAGGTGAGCCAGTTAAGCCAGGTGGTTTGCATGCCGCCGGTCTGGACACGACACAGCCCCTCATCGTGGTCGACGTCGGTCACGATGCCGGTGCGGATGAGGTTGCGGATCGCTCGTGCGATTTCCTGTAGAGAATTTAAATTATTCATACGGGAAGGATGCCGCCGGACTATGCCAGTGGCAATTAAGGTATGTTTTGTGGACGCTGTTACAACTCTACCCGTCATCTTTGCTTTAGTTCTAGCAACAGCATAATAATTAGATAACGGCTCAAGTTATTAGGCATTGACGCAGATAGCATTCTAGGGTGAGGCTGTTTTCATAATTCTATAGCAGAGGAGAACATCAGACATACCCTAATGCATGCGCAAAGCCTCAACTTGCTCATTGATTGCTTGATAAAAGATAAGCAAAATGCATATTATTCTTTACGTAAAAGATGTACTTTCTCCCAATCAAACATAGAATCTGCTAAAATGAAAAGTTTAAATATACTATCTTTAACCCAAGCTCATGATTCATTACCCCCAGAATGCTTCCATTCTTTTTTAAATCACTATGGGATAAACATTAAACCAGCAGAGCTTTCTGATCTGAAAAGCCTTGTAGATTCAATTTACCCTCTTGCTGGAGACTTAAAGGTGTTTAATGATTACTATGTTGGCTATAAAATCCCCCAAATCGGAAAAGAATTTGACCTTTTGAGAGTCGGCACAAGCCATATCATTAACATTGAACTCAAACGCATTAGCACAGAAGAAAAAATAAAAAAACAGCTAATCAGAAATAAATACTATCTAAGCTTCACCGAAAAGTTTGTAATTGCATTATCTTATGAAGCTGACTCACAGACGCTATTCATGCTTAACGATAAAAATGACATCGAAAAAATAAGCATCGACCATGTCGCCCGACTTTTATTTTCACAGGATTTAAACGGTAATCAAGTTTTAGACAATATGTTTAATCCTTCCGATTACTTGGTCTCTCCATTTAACTCAACCAAGAAATTCCTATCAAACCAATATTTCCTGACACATCAACAAGAAGAGATTAAAGATCAGATTTTAAAGTCTATAACTTCAGGCACCCCTTTTAGATTCATTTCAATAACTGGAGGAGCTGGCACAGGCAAAACATTGTTAGTGTATGATATCGCTAAAAATGCCATTCAAAAACAGCTTGGGACATTAATAATACATTGCGGCAACTTAAATGATGGACAGAAAGAATTAAGGGCGTCAGGATGGGAAATCATAAAAATTAAAGACCTTAGCTTATATAGTTTATCTAATTACACCTTGATAATAATTGATGAAGTACAAAGAATCTACCCATCCCAACTAAATACTATAATAACCGCCATAATGGGTGGGAATGGCAGTTGCATCTTCGCTTATGACAAACTACAAACTCTTGCTAAGGCTGAGGAGTTGAGAGACATAGATTCTAAAATATGCAGTTTAAGCTCAATAAAATCATATAGATTATCTGAAAAAATCAGAACCAATAAAGAAATAGCAAACTTCATTAGAATGCTATTTAATCGCAATCGAAAGCTGGAATCAACAAACACGTCTAACATAGAAATTAACTACTTTAAATCACTTCCAGATGCAATGCGGTTTTTGAAGTCATTGGATAGTATAGAATGGGAGGTTTTGAGGTTCACCCCATCACAATATGACAATGAGCATCATGAGAAATATTCAGATACCACGATGAAAACTTCACATGAAGTGATAGGGCAGGAGTTCGATAATGTAGTCATTACAATTGACAGTTTCTTTGCCTATGATCATTCTGGAGCTTTAACATATCAAGGCAAAGCATATTACTACACTATGAAGATGCTCTTCCAAAACGTCACAAGGGCGAGAAAGAGACTAAAGGTTGTGATTATTGACAACATTGAACTATTAAACAGATGCATGGAAATTGTTAAATAATAAACATATATAAAAAAACCATAGCGTTAGGATTGAAAATAAGCAATCCAACGCTATGAAAATGGTTTCTATTGGCCTATTTATAAAAATAACATAAAATCAGTCTTTCCAGTTTATTTCTTTCAGATTTATGTAAACCTAATAATGGGCGCATTGGATATTGAACTAGGTGTGCATTTGGGCTCGGTCTATCTATAAGCCCATACTGATGAATTCGCGCGATGCGCTGCACTTTGTCGCTAAATTCAACTACAGCACTGTTGTCATGTCCAATTGCTTTCATGTACCGGTTAGTGCGCAGCTTCTGAAACATCTCCCGTTTAATCCGCCCGGTCTTAGCCCTGAGCGGCTGACGTTTGCGCGCCTGATATGATGAGCCGTCCGGAGCTTTTTGCTGTTTAATCCGCTGTTGTTGCGACTTACGCAGCTCCTTTGCAATGTGACAGGCAAGCTTCCGACGCCCTGCGGGGGACAGGGCAGCAAGCAGTCCCGCGAGCTGATTATCAAAGGGCTTAAATTCACTCATCCCACTTACTCACCAGTTCGCCGTTGATATAGAGCTCTTTTGGACGCGTGACGGGTTCAGGCGGTGGCGGCTCCGGGGCATAGCTCACATGCAGCGCGCCGTTTTCCTCCCTGATGATGGTGCGTTCGGTGAGCTGAAGGCTGATGCTGATATCAACCGTATCCACGTCGTTTAAATCCATCTGGAAGCGGTAGCCCTTTTTACGCCCCCCATCGAGCGTGCAGATATCCGGCTGGTTTTCCCTGAGCCACGCGGCTACCGGCACGAAAATCGAATCAGGGTCGCCCACAAAATCACACACGATGACATTCAGAGTGTAAATTTTCTCGTGGGACAGGGAGGCCGCGAGCCGTGCATCGATATTCCCCTCATCGGCAAAAATGCGCATCATCTCGGGGTTGGTTTTAAGCTGCGGGACGGCGTCAGTTAGCGCTTTTCGCAGGCTGATTGCTTTCTTCATCGAGTTTATCCTGACAGGCTTTGACGGTTTC
Source organism: Enterobacter cloacae complex sp. IR5441 (assembly GCF_049238215.1). Classification (NCBI taxonomy): domain Bacteria; kingdom Pseudomonadati; phylum Pseudomonadota; class Gammaproteobacteria; order Enterobacterales; family Enterobacteriaceae; genus Enterobacter; species Enterobacter cloacae complex sp. IR5441. The sequence continues at coordinate 21,053 of NZ_JBMKIA010000013.1, read as the reverse complement.
AATCTGTAACGCGCAGGCGGCGAGCGCGTGCTCAAGTCTGCGGATGTCTGCACTCAGGTCGCCATTAGTGACCGGGTCGCTTCCTGGCATCGGGCAATAGCTCACTTTCGCGCAGGCGCTGTAAACAATGACCGGCGGAGGCGCAACCGGCGCGGGTGTGCAGCCTGCGCACAACATCAGGCAACTCAGCGCTGTACCAGCGGCGTAACGTTTCATTTTCATTCATCAGCCTCGTAATGGTTTCTTCCCGGCGCACGGCCATCGCACCGGCAGCAATCAGCTCACCACGTAAACTGACCTGTGCGGTTTCATTTCGCCTGGCGATTCCCTGCGAAACGGAAAGCTGATTTTTCAGCATCCCGATCACGTTTTTCTGTTCGGTCGCGACCTTATTTGCCCGGTCAAAAGAGCGCCGTAGATTACCATTCTCATGCCTTAACCAGAGCACAGCCGCCAGCGCCAGACCTGCGGCAATCAACATCACAATGAATCTGGACACAGCCCCGCCTCCTCAATGCGCTGACGGTATGAGGTGCGCACCCCCGTAAAGGTCAGGACGCAAATCAGGTAAAGCAGCGCGGTAAAGATCCAGCCAGCACCGAGCAGACACCCTGTGGTTACGACAAAAATAATAAGAGACCATGCGCGACGCGCCTTTGAGGGCTTGTCACAGAAAACAGCGCGGAAGATTTTCATAATCCCGGGATTAACCGGGATACCTTTCCCCGCATTTCGTAGCCAGTGGTCAAAAACAGCCACACCGGCGAGGCTCGCCGTAATACAGACAACACAGCCAAACAGCGCCCACGCTGCAACAAAATTAAGTGCTGCACTTTGCGGCGAAGCCAGCCCCCATAGCAGGAATACAGCCAGCAGGACATCTAACATCAGAGAACGTAAGTATTTTTTCATTGAGAAATTCCTTTCAGACAATAAGCACGCTCACGCGCGCGGCGATTTTCCAGCCCTTTATTGATTGAGCCATTCACATAAACCCAGCGGGTGAGCTGGTCGCACGCCTGCCACCATTGGTGTCGCTTGATATACGAGACCAGCGTCGACCGGCAGGCCGCGCCGGTTCCCACGTTGAATGAGAAGCTGACCAGCGCGTCGTAAATGTGCTGCGGCATTTCTACCGGCACGCAGACGGCGAGACGCTTCTCGACGTTCATCACATCCGCGACAAGGTTCGCCGCCGCCTGACGTTCTGTGATTTCCCCTTTCGGGACGACACCGGCAGTGTGGCCGATGCCTGACGTCCACACTCCCGCGCTGCACTGGTAAGGCGTCAGGCGACAACCTTCGAGGTCGGCAATCAGCGCCAGCCCCTCGGGCGAGGTGTTAAGCAGACGAAAGTCAGGCATCAGCGCCGCCAGCGCCAGCACTGCGGCCACACTGCAACGTTTAACGATTGATTTCACGAATAGCCCCCTTGTCGAGTCCGAGTGACGTCAGATAGAGGTACGTTTTGCGCTTAAACCAGTAGTTCGTCAGCGCGGTAAAAATGGCGCATCCGCCGCCCACGTAAAGCGCCATCTTTTCGGGTGACATTGCTCCGAGGTACGCCAGCGCGACGGCCAGCCAGTAGGCGATAAACGTGGTGATTTTCTCCATACTCAGTCCCATAGATTCACCGTTTCGGTTCTGGCCGCGCTGTCGGTCTCGGGCAATTCAATTGCCGTGCCGTGCGGCAGGATGACACCGAGCTCAGACAGGCCGGGATTCGCTTCTAAGACGGTTTCGACCACGCCCTCGGTGCGCCCGTAGTACCGCACACAAATCGCGTCGAGGGTGTCGCCCTGTAGCGCATACGCTTTCATCAGATTTGCCCCACAATGCAGCGCGCTTTGTCCTGGATGCGCGCCACAGACCAGCGCATATCCCGCCACATTTCATCGATAGTGCTGTCGATGCTGTCGGCTTTTTTGTCACCTTTGGCGGTCGCATCCACGCCGCGAAAACGCTCGTAAAGCGTGGCGGTCGTCATGGCACACACGGCGTTGAAGTAGTGGAAAACACGCACACTTTCGCCGTCGAGCCTGTCGGTCGGGACATCCGCCAGCGTGGCGTAACCGGCATCGAGCTGACGCTCGCGCCATTCGCCCAGCTCCGCGTTCGTCTCTGCGATGGCGGTCTTAATTGCCCGGCGCAGGCGCACAGGGGAAACGGTCTGCTCTAAACGCATTTCCTCACGCACCCGCTTCGGGTCAACATCAGGAAAAAACGGGGTGTTTTTGATTACCGGCTCGCTCACGCCCGGCGGCGGTATCACCACGCCCGGCACATCCTGCGGCTCTTTATTTTGCTCAATAATCAGCGTCGTCATGACAACCTCGGGTAATAGGTGGGCGGTGGACGCCGGTCGCAGTCAGGGCAATTGATACCCGCATTGACCGGCGTGCCGCCCGGCTCGGGGAGCGCTCGGTTAACCTGCGGCTTTTGCCGCCTTTGGTGGACGCCCGCGCCGTGCCGCCGGTTTAGCGGCAGGTTTGCGCGTGCGCGGTTTAGTCGTTTTGGTTTTCGGTGCCGGTTCGGGTTTTGGCCTGAGCTGGCGCTCTAACTGCTCGATATCCTTTTTCACACCGATAGTGCGTTCTAACTGGATCGCACGTTGCAGGTGCGCCAGCGCCTCGGGCAGTTGATTCGCATCACGCAGGACATAGCCGGTGATTTTGTGCAGCTTTGCGCGCACGATATCGGGCATGTCAGCGCGTTCAGTCAGCGCAATGGTGTCGAGCAGGTTCGCCAGTTCGACCGGCTGTTTTGCAGCGAGCAGGCGCTGCGCGGCCAGTGCCACCTCTTCGGCCAGCAGGTAAGGCGTCGGACGTCGACCGGTCGGCATGGTCAGGCCCCAGGTCATGGCGTAACGGGCAATTTCCAGCGCCCCGGCGATATCGTCAGCATCGAGACGCCACAGCATGACCGTCATGACGATGTCATCCTGCGCGCCCTTGCCGTTTGCGAGTACGCCAGCCACCCATGGCAGATAGAACGGCAGCAGCTCACGCTTTTTATCTGCCTTGCGCTCATTGGATCGGATTTGTTTTAGCGTGCGGTTGTCTGCGGCCAGCTTAACGAGCATCTGCTCATAGGCAGTTGCATTGCGCAGCGGGACAGCAGCCCGCCGCGCTGTTTCAGAGGCCGAGACCCGCATCATGTGACGCGCTGCGGGACTCGTCATGGCTTACTCTCCGCCTTCGTTATCTACTGGAGCGGAAGCGCTTTCCGGTGCAGCAGGCGCGGCAAACTCACCGAGCTTGATATTTTCAATCAGGCATCCGGCAGCGTATGCCTCGACCACGTAGTCGGTATTCATTGACTCGTAGTTTTCGATGCGGTCTTTTTTCGGGTTTTCGATGATGCTGCGGCGATGCGCGTCATCCATGAAGTAGATAGACAGGTTATCGAGACGCGTCACCATCAGGGCATTCGCCGGGAAGTAAGGCACGCGCACGGCTGGCAGGTTGCCGATTCGCTTCTGGCTGATGATGATGTCAGCGGCCAGCGACTCGCTGTTTTCCTGCTCTTTGTTGACGATAGGGAAGTATTTATCCGCCATCAGCTTGCGACCGGTGATGACAACCAGCTCCGGGTCATCCTGATAAATCTCATCAATCAGGTTGCCGGTGGCATCCATGACCAGCGCGTCGAGGTTCGCATAGTCGCCGTTTTTACCCACGCGGATCACATCGGAAATGACCGCGCCGTCCTCATCGGTGATTTTTGACATCACGCGCGCTGGCGCTTCATTGCGGTACTTCTGCAACCAGCCCACCGCCACATCCTGAAGCATCGGATTTTTTTTGCGGTCGGATTTTGCGGCACGCTCAATGCCGTTGAAACCGGCCATGATGAAATCGAGCGCCTGACGCTTGATAATGGCGTTACGGATACGGGTCTGGAAGTCCTGGAATCGCGCCCACAGGTCGAGCTGCTTATAGCGGATATGGAAGTCAAAGTTAATCTGCGCGCACTCGTATTTGTTGGACTCCAGCGCAGTAAAATCAGCGGTTTCACGCTCACCATCGCCGTCAGTATCGGCGGTGCTCGCGATTGTGCCGTTAACGCCCACACCGACCTTTTCGCCTTTCAGTTCGTCGACCGGCACGATGTTAATTTTGGTCAGGAATGAGGACGATTCCTGCACGGTGTCCATCATGGTTTGCGTGACCGACGGCTCGACGGTGAATTTCTTCGCCACGTCATCGGTGGAAATGTCGTTCAGCTCCGCGACGCGGGTCAGGTAGGCATTGAATTTAAAGCGGGTTTGTTTACGCATGGTTTTTCCTGTTCGGGTAATAGGTATCAGGCCGGGCGTCGCGCCCGGCGGATTATCAGCAGTTGGTCAGCAGCTCGTCGCCCGTACCACCTTTTGAAAGCTCGCGGCGTGGCTGGCGCAGGCTTTCGGTGTTATCGAGGGAGTTTTTCAGGTCGTTAAACGCCTGCGCGCTTTCTTCGGCCTTGCTGGTCACATCCTGCTTGAGCTGCGCCAGTTCGGTCTCAAGCTCGGTGACGCGCTGGTCGGTGGCGGTGAGGTTGGTTTGCACCAGCTCGGTAACGGTCGTCACAGCCTCATGCACATCTGCAAGACGAGCGTCGTCGCTGGCCTGTTTACGGCTGAAAATGGCTTTTACCTTGTCGGTCAGGCTGTTGAGCATGGTGTCGGGAACGTCCTCAAATTCCAGCTCAGCCAGTGAGGCCACAGAGAAGAGATCGCCCGGCTGGTCTTTTTTACCGGCGAGCGGGTTTTGTGTGGCGCGGCTACAGAATTCAAGGTATTCGGTGCCGAGGCTTGCCGGGTCATCGGTGACGGCCAGCCCGATGAGATAGCATTTGCCGCTGTTAGAGAAATTCGGGCGGATCTCCATTGAGGTGTAAACCTTCTGCCCGGCACGTACCATGCTGACCAGCTCATCGAGCGGGGCAATTTTGGCAAACAGCGCCTTTTTGCCATTGAGCGCAGAGTCATCGCTGATAATCTCCGCTTTAAGCGCGGTCACATCGCCGTAGCGCTTAAATGGGCTGTCAGGGATGAGGCTTTTGATATGTTCGAGGTTGATGCGGCAGCCGTAGACGCGCGGGTCGAACGTGTCGGCCATTTCCTGAATGTCATCAGCGCTGATGACGCGGCCATCGCAGGTGTCACCCTCGACGCCGATGCGAAACCATTTAGAAACTTTCTTTGCCATTGTTCAGGTGTCCTGATGTTGGGTTTTCGGGTCGGGGTTAGTTTCCCGACTCAGCTCCTCATCAGCCACCTGTTGCGGAAGTGCAATCCCTGACACAACAGGGGTTTAGCGATTAAGCACGGTCATTTCCTTAGCCTTGCCTCGTAACATCAAAACGAGGTAAGCATGACCATTTCAACTGACCTTTCATTACTCAATGACCCACGACGACAGGCGCGGCTGTTGTACTGGCAGGGGTTCGCCGTGCCGCAAATCTGCGACATGCTGCAACTCAAGCGCCCCACGGTGCAGAGCTGGAAACAGCGTGATGGATGGGAGGAAACCGCGCCGATTAACCGCGTTGAATCGACGTTAGAGGCGCGCCTCATCCAGCTTTATGCCAAGCCCGACCTTACTCCGCACGACTTTAAGGTCGCTGATTTTCTGTCGCGACAGATGGAGCGCCTTGCGCGCGTGAACCGCTACAGCCAGACCGGAAACGAGGTGGATTTAAACCCCAACATTGCCAGCCGCAACAAAGGGGATCGCAAAAAGCCGAAACGTAATTTCTTCAGTGAAGAAGCGATTGAAAAGCTGGAAGAGATTTTCTTTGACCAGTCGTTTGAGTATCAGCTCAACTGGCATAAGGCAGGCATCGCGCACCGTATTCGCCACATCCTCAAATCGCGCCAGATTGGCGCAACGTTCTACTTTGCGCGCGAAGCGCTCCTGCGCGCCCTTAAGACCGGCCATAACCAGATATTTTTGTCAGCCAGTAAAACGCAGGCTTACGTTTTCCGTAAGTACATCATCGCTTTTGCGCGTCTGGTCGACGTCGACCTGTCAGGCGACCCGATTGTCATCGGCAACAACGGAGCAGAGCTGATATTCCTCGGGACCAACTCCAACACCGCGCAGAGTCACAACGGCGACCTGTACGTCGATGAAATTTTCTGGATACCCAATTTCCAGAAACTGCGAAAAGTGGCCTCCGGTATGGCGTCGCAGTCGCACCTGCGCACAACCTATTTTTCGACGCCATCCACGCTGGCGCACGGCGCATACCCGTTCTGGTCAGGCGAGCTGTTTAACCGTGGCCGCAGTAACCGCGACGAACGTGTCGACATCGATATCAGTCATCAGGCGCTTGCCGGGGGCATGTTATGCGGGGACGGCCAGTGGCGGCAGATTGTCACCATTGAGGACGCGCTCGCCGGGGGCTGTACCCTGTTTAACCTCGACCAGCTCAGACAGGAAAACAGCGCGGATGACTTCCGTAACCTGTTTATGTGCGAGTTCGTCGACGATAAAGCGTCGGTATTCCCGTTCGAGGAGCTCCAGCGTTGCATGGTCGATGCGATGGAAGAATGGGAGGACTTTGAGCCATTCGCCGACCGTCCGTTTAACTGGCGTCCGGTCTGGATTGGCTACGACCCGTCACACACCGGCGACAGCGCAGGCTGTGCGGTGCTGGCTCCGCCACTGGTTGCCGGTGGCAAGTTCCGCATCCTTGAGCGTCACCAGTGGAAAGGCATGGATTTTGCCGCGCAGGCCGAGGCCATCCGTGCGCTGACCGAGAAATACACCGTCGACTATATCGGCATCGATGCGACCGGCATCGGCCAGGGTGTTTACCAGCTCGTGCGTTCATTCTTCCCGGCGGCGCGCGCCATCCGCTACACGCCGGAAATGAAAACCGCAATGGTGCTGAAAGCGAAAGACACCATCCGACGCGGGTGTCTGGAGTATGACGCCGGTGCGACCGACATCACGCAGTCATTTATGGCTATCCGCAAAACCATGACCAGCAGTGGCCGCAGTGCCACCTATGAAGCCAGCCGCAGTGAGGAAGCCAGCCACGCGGATATCGCATGGGCGACCATGCACGCCCTGTTAAACGAGCCACTTTCCGCCGGTAGCGGTATGCATTCAACCTCTATTCTGGATATCAACTAAGATGAAAAAACGCCAAAAGAAACAGCCAAAACAAACCAACATGACCGCCAGCGCACCGCAGAAAATGGAGGCGTTCACCTTTGGCGAGCCGTCACCAGTTCTGGATCGCCGCGATATCCTCGACTACGTCGAGTGCATCAATAACGGCAAATGGTACGAGCCGCCGGTCAACTTCTCCGGGCTGGCGAAAAGCCTGCGCGCCGCCGTGCATCACAGCTCACCGATTTACGTGAAGCGTAACATTTTGACGAGCACCTACATCCCGCACCCATTGCTGTCACGTCAGGATTTCAGCCGCCTTGTGCTCGATTATCTGGTGTTTGCCAACGGCTATCTTGAGAAGCGCATGAGCGTGACCGGCCAGCTCATGAAGCTGGAAACCTCTCCGGCCAAATACACCCGCAGGGGTGTCGAGGAGGATGTTTACTGGTACGTGTCGGATTTCTCGCACCCGCACCAGTTCGCCCCCGGCTCAGTCTGTCATCTGCTCGAGCCCGACATCAATCAGGAGCTCTATGGGATGCCGGAATACCTGAGCGCGCTTAATTCAGCCTGGCTGAATGAATCCGCCACGTTGTTTCGTCGTAAGTATTACCAGAACGGCGCGCACGCGGGTTACATCATGTACGTCACCGACGCGGCACAGAGCAGCACCGACGTCGAGGCGCTGCGCTCCGCGATGCGCGACTCGAAAGGACTCGGGAATTTCAAAAACCTGTTTTTCTATGCCCCGAACGGGAAACCGGACGGCATCAAGATTGTGCCGCTGAGTGAAGTCGCCACGAAGGATGATTTTTTCAACATCAAAAAGGTGAGCGCCGCCGACCTGCTCGATGCGCATCGCGTACCGTTCCAGCTTATGGGCGGCAAGCCCGAAAATATCGGCTCAATGGGCGATATCGAGAAGGTGGCGCGGGTATTTGTGCGTAACGAGCTGACGCCGTTGCAGGAGCGTTTCAGGGAAATCAATGAATGGCTCGGTTTAGAGGTGATCCGCTTTAAGGATTACAACATCGAAACTGAGTAACCCCCGCCAGAATGCCGCCTCCGGGCGGCATCCTCTCAGAGCCACCCAGACACCGCACACGCGGCGCAACCACGCCAGCACCTCATTACCGACCGCACTCAACAGCGCGCCACCACGACGCGCACAGACACGTAAAATAAATACTGTCACCACCTCTGGCGCGCAGTGCTATCCCCGCCTCGCCTGCCCGCTTGATGGGGCGATTTTAATGCAGTTGCATGACCATGCTGGATCCGCGCCAGCTCTGGCGGCGCACGGCCAGAACGGGCAACCTCGGCGCATGCAGAACCATGCACCTGTTGCGTGCACGGCTATAAAAACAGAAATTTGGCAATCATACGGATAATCTAAAGACGAATACACTCGTTACTTCATTACTCCTATAAAAGCGGCAATCATACTTCCCAAACCACCTATGGCAGCAAATAAAGTAGCCCAAAACATACTTCGCTGGCTTCTAATATTCTCTTTATAACGTTGTTCGGTTTTGTTGAAGTTAGCTAGGGTATTAACCGATTTTCCGCTAGGTTTGTATCCCTCTTGAGACTTTAAAAGGTCACCATTTTCTACAAGTGAGTCAAGGCATAAACGAAGCTCTTTTTTTAGCCTGGAAGGATCATCATGATAAATCCATAACCTACCGGCAACATCATTCATTATAAGAATCTCGCTGAATGGTCTTTCGCCTTGCTGTTCCCTATAAATCCTGACAACTGAGGTCAAGACAGTCATTGCATCAGTAATTTCTTGTTTGCGTTGACGATAAAGAAACTTCTCACGACTAAGTTTTTTGTTTTCACTATTCGCAAATCTTTTGAGCTTCCATACTTTATAACACCCCAATTCATCCAGTGAATTAAATTTAAATTCATGCGCATGATAATAAAATATACCAGAAAAAGAATTAGCGTTAAATTGCTCTGGATTAAGCTCAACGTCAACATTAAATACATTACGTTGAGTATCCCACCGCTTTGCCTTTATCACCCCATCAATATATCTATCAAATAGATATTCATTACCATCATCATCTTTTATATAAACGGAATACATATCATAATGTATGGCATTCTCATACATTAAACTAATTCTGCCGTTGTCCGGCGTTCTCTTTTGCTCAAAAATTTCAAGATGCTTTCTAACATCAACATTATTAATACGCAGCATACCTCCCCCTTTAAATCTACTTTTACGATAAGCAATTTAGTGATGTAACTAACGCCTCGCGGAGCTCGTTGTTCAACGCCACCGGCACTGAAAGCAAGTTTAAGTGCCGGAGGCGTTTGTCATTTTCTTGTTTAATTGTCGAGTATCGAATCGACCTCACCTGTTCGCACGTTAACGCGAGCCGCTACAGTCTGTTTGACCACACCACCATAAGCATTGGTGCCACGAAACGTTGTTTTAACAATAGCATGCGGGTCTTTATTCAAAATCAGATGATAGACTGTTGAAACATGCTTGTAGGATGAATCATCATTCATGCTGGCTTTTATCAGCTTTTCCAACGGTCGATATGAGCCATCCCAACCGCTAAAATTACCCTGAAACGCGTCAAGGTTAATTTTATTATTCAGAGATTGTGGATCCTTCTCAAAGTCGTTAAAACACCACCCCAATACATCACCGAGTGTTAACGCATCATCTTTAGTGAAAGTGTACTCACTCATACAGGCATAAAAGGCATCAGCAGAGCTGGCCGATACACCTTTGTAGTCAACATAGCCTTTAACGATATCGTGCCGAGTTTGCTTTGGTTCGTTGCGATATTCTTTGAGTGTTAAGTCTGCGTACTCAAACGCTGGCGTTACCGGTTCCGCTTTAACCGCCGGTGCATTAGTTTGTGCCACAGGCTGACTATTCTTACTCGGCCATAAGATCGAGCCAATAACGCCCAACGCCAGACATCCACCGAGATAAACCGCACTGGATCGCTTACGGTTCGGCATTCGAACCAGCGACGGCTTGATTAACCCCACGATAAAAGCAATAAAGAGAGCCAGAGATAAAAATGCTATTACGGTATCCATGATTTTCCTTTGTGTCATCCCCATAAAAAACAACCCCATGGTATCAAACATGGGGTGAAAAGTTAGTACTTAGTCTTCATATGGCTAATGCCATGTTACGTCCTGCCAGACGTCTTCAAAAATAACACCTAATCGTTCTCGGTCTGAGTCGCTCGGGAAACCCTTAATATCGATTTTCGGTATGGAGCCTTTTTTGACAACGACGGTAGAGGAGGGGAATGAGTTGTTCACTCTCCGGTTGAGTTCTTTCTCGAGCGAGTCGAGCCTTGCGTCGTCTATGTTTTGAACAGGTTTCAGAGTAATGTTAATTATCATAAGTTACTGAACCTCATAGAAAATATCGCTTTCTTCATTATCGTTTTCTCTACTGGCTAAATCGGCAATGATAGAGAGGGCAAGCTTGAGGTCAGAAGACTTACAATTCGCAATTAGCGATACCTCGGCGATAAATTGTACACAAGCCCATTTATGCTGCGCTTGGTTGAAATGTTCTGCAACCATCAAATTCCTCCCTCTGAAAATACTGTATATGCATCCAGTATAACAATTGAAAAGGAAAATGAAAGAAAAAATAATTACTAAAGCTCTGCTGTATGTGACTGATATGAAAACAGATAGAGTGTCAATGTTTTGCTGCTTGCGCCAACGTCGCGACTCTTTCGAGAATGCTTCTGGTTTTCGATTCGTGTGAAGGGGTCGCCCTCAAAAGTTCGCCGCGTGCAGTTCCCCTGCGCCATATACCGTTGATGCAACTTTTACCACCTGTAATCAGGTGCAGGGCTTCGCCCCGGCTAATAGTGATTCCGGTCATGAGGTGTACCTCGTCAATAATATTCGCTAAAGCTGCGTTTTGCTCATCCGTTCCGTGGATGAATTTTCGCCGTATTGCTGGCTTTTGCTTCCTGAGTCGGTTGGTCAACTCCCGCCTTTCACGCCGACTAAGAGGTTTTGTTAAATCCAGTATCGGTGGATCGCTTTCGCTTCCCGTACAGTTATTGACAGAACTCCGAGAGGGCGCAGGAGCGCCCTTAACGTCAACGGCCAAATCAACTGCACATTTCGGCACAATTTTCCACTGCGTGAGCCGGGTTAAAATAGGGGTGCCAGCACCGATAGCGGAGTCGTACACGCCACGGATGCAGACGGTTTCTTCACCATACTGGTTAAACTCGGCGCGCGGTTCATACAACGTGCGCACCTGCAAATCATCGCGACGGACAAACGGGCCACCCTGCGCATTAACGTAACCAGCCCAGTCACCGGCGTCAGCGGCATCATGGACGGCTGCAAACTCAACGCTCAGGCCGTGTGCGGTCTCGGTGTCAGCGAGGCGGCGCAACTCACGGTAGACCGTCACCGGCGCACCGCCGATAAACTGGAATTGACGTATGTGCCAACGCGCCGCCCATGCAGAAACGGCTGGAGCGGTCTCTTTCAGCAGTTCACCGCTTTCGTCATCGGTTTCACCATCCAGAGCATAGCCGTCGATATTTTTTGAAATGTATTTAGCCACATAGCCGGTAGCGCTGCCCTTATCTGGGTCAATGGCCTCGGCATGAAAGCGCGCCTTTTTGGCTTTGTCGCTTCTCAACTCGTGGTGGTCTTCCTCCCACGCATAATCGCGAATGATGAGGCGCGCGCGCTCAACGTCTTCCGGCAGCATAAACATAAGCATGTGCCAGTGAGGCGTCCCGTCGTGATGAGGTTCAGCAACACGAATGCCGAAAATGCGGATTTCTTCCCGGTGCAGCTTGGCACGAATGCGCGCCCAAAGGCCGGTGAGATAACTCTGCGTGTCCGACGGGCTGGCTCCTTTCCATTTGGTGTTACGGTATCCCGCTTTAGTTGTGGCGTGATATTTTGACGGCGCGGTCAGGGTATAAAACTCACCGACATAACCGAGCTCATTGCATATATTTTCAAACCCACGGATGCGGGTCATCAGCTCGCAGCGACGTATCGCAGGGTTAGCGACCGAGCCGTCGTATTTTTCAATCAGGCTGATGCGGTTGCCGTCTTCGTCTTCGAGATCCAGCCCCTTGAGAAATTCACGCGTGCGGCGCTTCTGCTCGCGCCAGTCAGTCACGCAGTTTTTACTCGCATATGCGTGTCTTTTTTTGCTGACATTACCGACTGCAATTTGCAGATGTTCGCGCCATGCAGCCGCAATTCGTCGCAGACGGTTACGCCACCATGTTTCGGTAAACATGCGGATTACTGCGGGCGCAATATCATTTTTATCGAAAACTTTATTAATCACTCGCTCCCATTTGGGAGGAGTTACATTAAATTGCTGAGAGATAAACCCGGCGTGCATATACCAGGCATAAAGTGTTCTGAACTCACCAAAATCAGAATCATCAATGTTAGCCAGTTCAGAGCGAATGAAATTAGCGATATCAGCGGCCAGCAGATCAATATCGGCGCGCGCCATATCCGGAAGTCGGTTATATCTGGCGACCATATTGACCATGCGTGATGCCTGATATTGCATAAGCTCAGTATCGAAATGACCACCAAAGACAGCGGCTGATACCTTGCTATTGATACCTGTGCACTCGTATTTTTTTGCGACCAGTTCAAGACGTGGCAATGCCTTTTTGCAGAAACTGATTAAAAAGGCATTGGCTCGTTGACTGCCTTGATTTTGCTCCAGCACCGTAGCGGTGCGGTATACATCAAAACGCACGCACTCAGGTTGCAGAGAAAGCACCTTTCTCGCATGCAGCAAAGCCGCGAACATACGATCGCGGCGATGCTGTTGGTCATAAGTAAGATAAGGGCTGGCTATTGCCGACCGAGGAGCATTCCACGGAAACGCGAACTGAACAGCCAATTTATAACCCCCGATAGTGTTTTAGTTTAAGCTCGGCGATTTGCTGGCAGCTCACGCAAAAGGCCACGCCCGGAATAGCAATACGGCGAGCTTCGGGGATTGGTGCGTCACATTGTTCGCACAGGAAACGGGAAGGTATAGCGATACGGCTGCGCGCGTTGCTGATGTGGCGCTCGCGGTCTTCCTGCTCACGCTGTTGTGCTAAATCCATTGCGTCGGCCATTAGTGCAGTTCCTGTGATTCATTCTCAAAGCATGTGGCTTCACGGCGCAGCAGTTCAGCGGCTTCGATGCCGCTCATACCCTCTTTGGTGATATGAATAGCCAGCGCCTCAAGACGAATGGAAACGGCGAGAGCGCGGTCTTTACGCTCTTCTTTTTTTGCATCGGTCAGCAGTACGGCCAGTGCATCGCTATCGGTGTGAAAGGTGCGGGTTTCGGTATTACGCATAATTGACTCTCCTGATTTCGGGCAATAAGAAGTCCGGCGGGTTTACGCCATTAAATTTCTGTTTGGATTAATTCGGCATGGTTAGCCGTTTTGGAAATAAGCTCACCACTGCACGAAAATGATTCATCGCTGTAATCAATGCTTTTTTCTCGTCAGTAGTCAGCTCACTTAATTCGAGCTCATGACGAGCCGCCGGTATTTTTGCCAGAAAGAAAATAGCGGCTAGCGCCCGATTATTTTCTTCAAATTGTGGATCGCGTTTATCGCGCATATCGTCAACAAAACGCCCAACCTCTTTCCAGCTATCGCCCCAATATTTCGCGCGCAATTCAGCCACATGATTGAGACCGGCCAGACGTTCACCCGCTTTTAGTGGAACAGTCGCGGAAACAGCTTCGATAGCCATGATTCCCCCTGCTTTTGAGTAGAGAGGCCAGCCAGTAAATCAGCCTGTGAGCGGCTCGGGTGCCAGCGCTTGCCGTCCTTATCTGCGATCCAGCCGTGGCCGTAGTGCATGCCTGGACTTTGCTTTACGAGCAGAGACGCGAATGAAGGTTCATTTTTCAGCATACTCACCTCAAATTAACCCGAAGGAAGCGCCAATACCGCTCACGGAATCTAACGCACTGGCCATTGCTGGATTAGCATGGAGGCGAGCCTGTAATGCCAGGGCAGAAAGCGAGAGCATACGAATCCCAGCATTTACACTTTCAATCATGGTGCTCTTGCGAGCTGGGGTTAAACGTTCATTCGAAACGGCACCGCTTGCCAGTTCCCCAAGTTCACTCATGGCGCGCATTACGTAGGTCTGCAATTTTTCTTTTGCTAGTTCGTTCACCGGCACACATGGCAGACAGTGGATCTGAGCTAAAAAGCCATCAACGAGAGTAGAGTCCTCGGTAATGTCGGTCAGCGTCCAAATTTCACGGGGTGTTAACTGATGCGGTTGCTCTGGGTTTAGTTTGTTGTAAAGCGTATGGGGCTTGATATCCGCCTTGTTTGCTAACTCCTTGACGTTATGGGTCAAGGCGAATTTGCGACAAGCGTCATCGAAGTGTGAATGTGACGAAACGCGAAAATCTAACATGCTGCGGCTCCTTCCAGCTTGCAAAATCAAGTTACTGAAACACTGCGTAACGCGAATTGATGGCCTGAGCTAACAATTTTGCACGGAAGGCAATCATATTGATTCGGCCTAAGCCACCTTCACGAGTGCGAGGCACCAGTAGCAATTCGCCACGCTTAACCATTTCCTTAACGGTGTTCAGGCTACACCCGTATTGCTCCGCAAACTCCTCATAAGAGACAAAGTCTGGGCCGGCAGGGATTGCAATTTGAAGATTCATCAGTGAATATCTCCGGTTAAGTTGCTTTTTGGTATGTTCTCGCACATTCGTGGTGTGCTTGAGCCTGATAATAGTGATCAATTGGCTATGTGTAAAGTGGTCATTTGGTTGTTTTGGGGGTGTGTTTGGTCACTTCATCTGAAGATGTACGGGAAATTCTCGAAAGAATCCTTAGTTCTTATGGTGTTAGCACGCGGCAGGCTTATGCTGATTTAGTGGGAATTCCGATAGGAACGGTTAACAACTGGCTCAAAAGAAACAGCTTACCAGGTGACTACCTTGTTCAATGTGCTCTTGACACAGGTGCGGATGTCGTATGGCTTAAAAAGGGTCATCTTGCAAATGCAAGTTTAGATGGTCGCCCGGCTGGCGAACTATCAGGAATCGCGTTGAGCGAAAAGATGGAAGCTTCTGGTGGGAAAATTGTGCTCCGCCGCATTCTGGATGCTTACGGTTTCAAACTTCAAAAAGAGCTGGGAGATCACCTTAACATTCCATCAGGAACCATGAGCGCTTGGGTACGCCGAGAACATTTCCCCGGTGAAGTAGTTATCGTCTGCTCACTTGAAACCGGCGCCTCGCTTCTATGGCTGGCTACAGGTATTGGCTCGATGTATGAGAATACCCCTGATTCGAAACCAGCTTCTGAGGCACTTAAAGGAGTAAAACAGATTGCTAAATTCAATATTCATACCGGCAATTTGATAAACGATGGAGTGTGGTACTGCGACGAAACACTCATTGATGCCTCAGTGAAAAAACCAGCACTTATAGAAAAAAACAGCCTTCGCTGGCTTGTGGATCTCGACACAAAAAATATTGCCAATGGCCGATGGCTAATTGATGTGGATGGAACGTGCGATGTATACGATATCGCGCGCTTACCGGGCAATAAACTGATAGTTAAAAACGACGCTTCAAATTTTGAATGTCAGGTATCAGAGGTCAAGTGCGTCGGTATGGTCTTTATTACCCTTAGTAAAAGTATTTAATCATGACAGTAAAAAAACTGACTTCCGGCGAGTGGTTATGTGATTTTCGTGTCGATGGCAGAGATAGCCGTCGCGTGCGGAAACGCTTTCCCACTAAAGGGGAGGCGGTTGCCTATGAACAGTATTACCGTGACCAAGCTGCTAATAAACCGTGGATGTCAGAGAAAGAGGATCGCAGAAAGCTAAGTGAGTTAATCATGCTCTGGCATAACCTCCACGGGCAGGCTTTAGTCGCAAGTAAGTCACGCTTAGCTAAACTGCATATTATCTGCAATGGCCTAGGCGACCCAGTAGCCTCCCAGCTAACAGCAAAAGATTGGGCTCATTATCGAGACCGTCGTCTCCGTGGTGAGATAGATAATGGTTACCACAAGGATCCGGCTAAATGGGTTGCGAAACCGATTACTGTTAACCGTGAACATCATTACCTTGAAGCTGTTTTTAACGAGCTGAAAAGGTTAGGTGAGTGGAGTTTACCGAACCCGCTTGACGGGGTCAGGGTGTTTAAAGAAGCCGAAAAAGAAATGTCATGGCTCACACGTGAGCAAATTCCTCAGCTTCTTCAAGCTTGTGAAAGATACGGCAAACCTGACCTGACGATGATAGTAAAAGTATGCTTGGCTACTGGCGCGCGATGGGGGGAAGCGGAAAGGCTTAGCCGTTCTCAGCTCTCCCCCTATAAATTAACCTTCACCAAAACGAAGGGGAAAAAGAATCGAACCGTTCCGATCCCGAAATGGCTTTATGATGAATTGAGCCAGCGTCAAGGCAAAATGTTTAAGCCCTGCTATCAGGAGTTCAAAAAGATGCTTCTGCTCACCAATATCGAGTTGACCGAAGGGCAGAAAACGCATGTGCTACGCCATACGTTTGGATCCCATTTTATGATGAACGGCGGGAACATTCTGGTACTGCAAAAAATTCTTGGTCACGCCAACATCCGCGAAACGATGAAATATGCGCACTTTGCCCCAGACCATCTTGAGCAGGCCGTCGAGCTGAACCCTTTGAACGACATAATGTCCACAGCATGACCACAGAGCATGTGCGAGGATGTGCGAGACCATACCGAGGATGTGCGTAACTAACTGTTATTTATGTAACTTATTGTTTTTAAAGATATATGAATAAAAGCGTCTGAACTAAGATTCGCTTAAGCGACATCCTGTTAGAAAGGGCTGGCCGAAAGGCTGGCCCTTTTTTTATCCCATCGCACCTCTCGCGTTAACCCTTCCGTCATAAATCATTTACAATGTTCGCCTCTTGGGTGGAGGGTAAGTGGATAACGTACTGCATCAGCATAGCTGGAAACGCGCAGCGGCATTGACCGCGCTGTTTGCGATCCTGCTGATCGTCGTGGCGCCGCTGATCTCCGTCTCGCTGCAAAAAGATCCCATGAGCGCCATGCCGGGCATGCACCACGACATGAGCATGATGTCGATGGACGAGCATCATGGTGATATGCCGCATTCTATGCCAGTTGACCATGCGGAGGCGTGCGGCTACTGCGTGCTGTTAGCGCATGTTCCGGGCGTGATGCTGGCGCTTATCGTTCTGCTCAGCGTGGTGTTGCAGCGGCTGCGCGTGAAGCCGCCTCGTCAGGCGGTCAGCCACTGGCACTTTTTCCCCTGGCTTTACCCCAATACCCGCGCGCCGCCGCGTCGGTCTGCTTTCTCCCTTTAAAACAAAATCACTCACTTTTTGCCTTAAAAAGGAAAAGTATGACTACCTGCACTCCGCGCGCGGCATGGAGAAACCTGCTGCGTCGCCTCCATTTCTATATCGGGCTGTTTGTCGGTCCGTTTATCTTCTTCGCAGCGCTGACCGGAACGCTGTACGTCGCCACGCCGCAGCTTGAAAAGGCGCTGTACCATCATGCACTCCACACGGATGCCGTGGGTGAGGCGCAGCCTCTTGCTGAACAAATTGCCGTGGCGGAAAAGGCCGTGGGTTCAGCGCTGCGTTTACATGCTGTACGTCCGGGGCTGGAAGGGGGCGAAACGACCCGCGTGATGTTTGCCGACCCGGCGCTGGGTCCCTCCGAGCATCGGGCTATTTTTATTGATCCCACCAGCCTTGAGATTCGAGGGGATATGACCGTGTACGGCACCAGCGGGATTTTACCGCTGCGTCAGACTATCGATTATCTGCATACCTCGCTGATGCTGGGCAACATCGGGCGCCTCTATAGCGAGTTAGCCGCCTCGTGGATGTGGGTTGCTGCCCTGGGCGGGATCGCGCTGTGGTTCTACACCCGACCGAAGCGCCGTATTAACAATCGTTTCCAGAATCGTCGTCGCCTGCATGTGATCTTAGGCTGGACGTTACTGGCGGGAATGCTGCTGTTCTCAGTCACCGGGTTAACCTGGTCACAATGGGCCGGTGGCAACGTCGATAAGCTGCGTGCAGAGATGAACTGGCTGACGCCGCAGGTAAATACCACCCTTTCCGGTGCGCCGGAAATGAGGGATGAACACGCCGAACATCGTGGTCATCACGGGGAAATGACGATGCCTGAAATGCCAGTCAAACTGTCGCTTTTTGACAACGTATTGCAGGTCGCCCGCCAGTCAGGGATTGATGCGAACAACGTTGAGATCCGTCCGGCAAGCAGGGTCGACCAGGCCTGGACGGTGACGGAAATCGATCGCCGCTGGCCAACGCAGGTTGATGCCGTTGCCGTGGATCCCCACTCACTGAAGGTGCTGGACAGCACTCGCTTCGGGGATTTCCCGCTGATGGCTAAACTCACCCGCTGGGGCGTGGATTTCCATATGGGGATCCTGTTTGGTCTGGCAAATCAGCTGCTGCTCATCGCGTTTGGCGTTGCGCTGTGTGTGTTAATTATCTGGGGATACCGGATGTGGTGGATGCGTCGCCCTGCAACGTCAGCCGCGAATCCGGTACAGACGCTCTGCCAAAGCTGGCTGGCATTGCCGCTGTGGGGAAGGGGAATGACGTTCCTGATAAGCCTCCTGCTGGGGCTGGCGTTGCCGGTAATGGGCGTCAGTCTGGCGGTCTTTATTGTGATTGACTGGCTGCGCTGGCGAGCAGGTTCAGGCGTGTCGCTCGCCGGAACAGCCGTTAAATAGCCTTAAGGCGTGCTGATGACTACCGCAACCCGGCGGTTTTCAGCGCGCCCCTGCGCAGTGCGGTTGCTGCTGACAGGGTATTTTTTGCCTAAGCCCCGCGTAGTGAGATTGCTGCGCGGGATGTTCGCGCCCTTCGCCCAGGCATCCGCCACAACATTGGCACGTTTTAACGAAAGCGCTTCGTTGTAGCTCTCTTCGCCATAGTTATCCGTATGGCCATCCATCCTGGCGTGGTTCAGACCGGTTGCCGCCAGGCGTGAGGCCATAGTCTGGATCTGCGTTTCACTTTCCGGGCGCAGCCTGGCGTCATTTTTATCAAACAGGATCTTATCCGACAGGCCCAGAGACCAGTCGCCATTCAGTTCGTTAAAGCCGTAGGATTTCATGGCCGCAATTTGCTCTGGCGTGAATTTTCCTTCAGGGGATGACTGGCATCCGGACATTACCAGTGATGCCAGTATTAACGGCGCAAAGTATCGCTTTAACATATCGTCTTCCTTTCAGGATATTGTTTTCGAACGCTGGTTTTTGACCAGATACATATTGCGATCGGCTTGCTCCAGTAATGCTTCAACGGAGGCATTTTCCCACGCCAGAGCAAAGCCAATGCTGAGGGACATTGATGCTGTGTGCCCGTTATGCAGATCAAACGGACGGATAAATTGCTGCGACAGCGCAGCGCAAATAAATTCGACCTCACGTGCGGTGTGGACGCCGTAAAGGATCATGGCAAATTCATCGCCGCCAAGACGGTAAGACTGATGACGTTTTTCGCCAAACTCGACCATCCTTTTGGCGGCTTCGATCAGTACGCAGTCACCCGCGGCATGACCCCAGGTGTCATTGATAACCTTGAAGTTATCACCGTCCAGGAAGAGCAGGGCAGAATTGGTTTTTGCTGAAGCGTCGTTCATTAATGCCGCAATGTTGTTGCGAAACGCGGCGCGGTTTGCAAGCCCCGTGAGCGGATCGTGCATAGCGGTACGCAACAGTTGAGCGTTTTTCGCCTGTAGCTTGAGCTGCCACTCTTCCATTTCATCCAGCAGGCTGTTGAAGTCTTCACCAAACTGGTGGAACTCTTCAATGCGGCCTTCCGTTACCCGGCGAGAGAAGTTGCGGTTAGTGCGAACGTCATGCACAACGTCAGTGATGTTTTGCATTTCAACAACCATGCCATGATGTAGCGAGCGGGTGATGGTCAATGCGACGGCAGAGGCAAAAAGAATGCAGCCGGTGAGGACCGCAAATGAGAGCCAGATAAAGTGGCTAATCAGGCTGTCTCGCGCGGTCAGACGAATTTCGCCAATCACATTGCCATTATGTATGATGGGCTGTGCAACAGGAACAGGGAACAACCACCGGTTGACCAGCGCGCCCAGCGTGTCGGTATTATCCGCCGGGTTCCATGACCACCAGGCAAACCGTTTATGATGTGCGTTAAGCACTTCCGCCACGGCGAACTGCCCCTGCTTGCCGAGGGTCGCCAGCGTTTCATTTGCCGCCACGGCATCGTTGAACACCAGAGAGGCTTCAAGGCTGTGGCTCATGGTGGCGCCGGTA
This sequence comes from Enterobacter cloacae complex sp. IR5441, assembly GCF_049238215.1. Classification (NCBI taxonomy): domain Bacteria; kingdom Pseudomonadati; phylum Pseudomonadota; class Gammaproteobacteria; order Enterobacterales; family Enterobacteriaceae; genus Enterobacter; species Enterobacter cloacae complex sp. IR5441. The sequence continues at coordinate 596 of NZ_JBMKIA010000013.1, read as the reverse complement.
AGTTCGAGGTTTTTTTGCGCGTATTGCTTTAATGTCACCACGGAAGCGAAACACAGCAGCAACCATATAAACGTCATCGTTATAATGACGCTTATCATGCTGATTCGTCGCAACGTTCTTTTAAACGTCGGACGCGGTGTTGGTGCGACTTCCTTATTCATGCTTCTTATTCCGTGCGAGCATTAATACATCCGGATTGACTCTTACGCCACTGCGCGCCAGCGCATCCAGATTTACGGAAAACCTGACGAGGTTGTGCTCTATTATCAGACAAAATGCGCTGCCAATAACGCATTCAGGATTTTGTTCTGACATTAATAGCAACGCCTGGCCCTGATATTGATTTATTATTTCCTGTTGTTTTGCCGGCGACTCGCTCCCGAAATAGAGGGCATCACACCTTGCTGCGAGTGCTTCCCGATCGCTGTGCACAATGACAGGACTATAGGGCAACGGGTTGTGTTCATCTTCACTGCTGAGCGCTGATGAATCCCCTAATGATTTTGGTAAAAATCATTAAGTTAAGGTGGATACACATCTTGTCATATGATCAAATGGTTTCGCGAAAAATCAATAATCAGACAACAAGATGTGCG
>NZ_JBMKIA010000012.1:0-141078 GCF_049238215.1 Enterobacter cloacae complex sp. IR5441 | reverse complement strand
TTCGCACATCTTGTTGTCTGATTATTGATTTTTCGCGAAACCATTTGATCATATGACAAGATGTGTATCCACCTTAACTTAATGATTTTTACCAAAATCATTAGGGGATTCATCAGTACCACGCAACAATTTCGCGAGTGGTGGGAATAATGTTTAAGCGAGAAGCAGAGGGGGAGAGCAGTATGACGATTTCCGCTCAGGTCATTGATACGATTGTCGAATGGATTGATGACAATCTACACCAGCCGTTACGCATCGAAGAGATTGCCCGCCATGCGGGTTACTCAAAATGGCATTTACAGCGGCTGTTTATGCAGTACAAAGGCGAAAGTCTGGGGCGCTACATCCGCGAACGCAAGCTGCTGATGGCGGCGCGCGATCTGCGTGAGTCAGACGAGCGCGTGTACGATATCTGCCTGCGCTACGGGTTTGACTCGCAGCAGACGTTTACCCGCATCTTTACCCGCACCTTCAACCAGCCGCCCGGGGCGTATCGCAAAGAGAATCACCGCCAGACACATTGAAATTGACGACATCCAGGCCGGGTAAGGCGTAGCCGCCACCCGGCTTTAACTACCAGCTGTAATTCACCGTCGCCGTCACCGTCCGGCCAATCCCGTAGAAGCACGCCGTATCGCTTGCGCATGACGCCACATACTTCGTGTCTGCCACGTTATTGACGTTGAACTGCACGCTTGCCCCTTTCAGGCTGCGGTTCATCTCGCCCAGATCGTAGCGCAGCATCGCGTCATACAGATCCACCGATGGCACCTTGAAGGTGTTCTTCGCATCGCCGTAGCTGGTGCCGATGTAGCGCATCCCCACGCCAGCGGTCAGGCTCTTCAGCGCTCCGCCCGGAACGGTATAGCTGGCGAACGCCGATGCCATATGCGCTGGAATGCGCGCAGGCGTTTTGCCTTCAGTTCCCGCCAACGTGGTGCTTTCGGTTTTTGCATCGGTGTAAGTGTAGGAGCCAATCAGGTTGATGTTATCCATCAGCGTGGCGTGGATTTCCGCTTCAGCGCCTTTCGAACGCACCTTGCCCGCATTTTCGAACCAGCCTTCAGCGCTGTTATAGGTCGCGACGTTGTCCTGAGTCAAATCGTACAGCGCCAGGGTCATCAGCGTGGTGTCGACCGGCTGATATTTCACGCCAATCTCGGTCTGCTCCCCGGTAGTAGGCCTGAATGGCGCAACGCCCGGCGCACGGTTGGTTTGCAGGTTCGGTTCAAACGAGGTGCTGTAGCTGATGTACGGCGACAGGCCAGAATCAAACGCGTACAGCAGGCCAGTGCGCCAGGTAAATTTGTTGTCGTTCTGCTGGGTTAAGCTGTTGTCGGTGAAGTCGCTGGTACGCACTTCGCTCCAGTCGTAGCGCCCGGAAACCAGCCACTCCCAGTTGTTCCAGCTCATCTGATCCTGAAGATACAGGCCCATCTGGTCGAGATTTTGCTGCTCGTCGGTGGCCGTTTTGAAGGTACTTTCATCCACGTTCACGCCGTAAACCGGGTTTGTCCAGTCGAGGTCATACTGTGAGCCGCTCCCGCGCGCCAGCAGCTGTTTATCCTTACTGGTCTTGTAATCAAACCCGCCGAGCAGGGTGTGGTTGACGCTTCCGGTCTCCAGCAGATATTCCAGCTGGTTATCAAGGCCAAATTCGTTGGTCGTGCGCTCTTCACGCTGGGCGCGACGGGTCAACACCGTGCTGTTGGCCGCGCTGTTGGCGTAAACCAGATAACGATATTTCTGCTTGATGGTGGCGTAACGGGCGTTCTGGCGGAAGGTGAGGTTGTCGGCGAACTGGTGTTCCAGCTCGTAGCCAATCATCGTCTGCTCGCGCCAGGATTGATTGTAATTCGGATCGCTGACGTCAAAGTCGCGCGGGATGTACTTCCCGTCGGCACTTTTCACCGTGCCATACGCGGGCAGGAAGTTGCGGTATCCGGCATCCGGATCTTTCTGGTAGCTGGTCAGCAGCGTAAAGCGGGTCTGATCGTTCGGGTACCAGGTGATCGCCGGGGCGATCGCCATCCGCGTCTCTTTATAATCGTCCACCTGATTATGCTGCGTACGGGCGATACCGTTCACGCGATACAGCACGCGGCCGTCGTCGCTCAGCTTGCCGCCGAAATCAAACGCACCTTCGGCGAGATCGTTATTGCCGGTGCGGAACTGCACGTTGTGAATGGCCTCCGCCGTCGGGCGCTTGCTGGTCATACTGATTAACCCGCCAGGATTCACCTGTCCAAACAGCACCGACGCCGGGCCGCGCACCAGCTCCACGCGCTCCAGCAGCCACGGGTCAACTGTGCCCGTCTGTGAGGAAGCCGTTGCGCCAAAGCTTAAGCCGTCGAGGAATTTCGGCACGTAGCTAAAGCCGCGCACAAACACCTCGTCGTTACGGTTAGACGAGCCCCGGTACTCGGTAAACACGCCCGCCGAGTAGCGCAGCGCCTGCGAAACGGAGGTGACGTCCTGCATGTTCATCTGATCGCGGGTGATCACCGATACCGACTGCGGCGTCTTCACGATCTCCGCGCTGGTCTTGGTGGCGGAGAGCGTTTTCGTCGCCACAATGCCTTTTACGGGCGCAGTGGGCTCTTCAGTCACGCCCTGCGTCACCGTAATCGTTTCTTCTTTCGTTTCTGCCTGAGCCGCGACGCTGGTCGTCGCCAGACTCAGCAGCCAGAGCTGCATTATCTTATTATTTTTAAACATTTTTATTGAACGTCCTTGGTTGCTATCGCCATAAAAACACCGGTAAAACGCCGCTGATGATATTGCAAATTATTACCATTTGCATTAGCGTTGTTAACAAATTTCGTTGGGGAACAAGCGGTAATGAAAAGGGTATGGAGTGGGTTGCTGTTGGGGATCGGCGCGCTGCCCGCCGTGGCGGCAACGTGCGAGCAGTCGTCCCGGCAGGGCGATGTTCAGGGAAAGTTTGATGCCAGCGGCGAAGTCTGCTTCTCCCTGCCCGAGCTGGATGAAAATTACGTTTCCGCCACGCTGCATGGCGTGACGGATGCGCGCCTGCTGGATGGGCAAAACCGCCGCATCCGCACGCTGATCGAAAACGGTCCTGCGGACGGGGAACACACGCTGCTGTTTGCCCTGCCGGTGAAACAGAACACCTCGCTGGTGCTACACGGCGAAGCCGGCAAGCCGTGGCGTTTTCAGTGGCGGATGAAAGAGACCTCTCCGTTACCACGCGTGCAGATGCTGGCGCCAGAAAGCCCGACGCTGAAGGCGCTGGCAAACGTCATTTCTGCCGGTGGAAGTACCGAGGCGTTCTGGCAGGCGCAGCGTCGACAGGGAACGCCGATGGTGGAGCCGGTAGATGCGAGCCATAAGCGGGTGACCTTTCTGTGGCGCGGCGCGCGGGATAACGTCTTCATTCTCGGCTCTCCGGCGGGGGATCACGATCCGCTGTTCCGTCTGGGCAACAGCGACGTCTGGTTCCGCAGCTACGTGGTCCCCGCTGATACGGTGATGCAGTACAAGCTCGCCCCCGATGTGCCGATCGTTGAAGGCTCTGCCCGCGATCAACGCCGCGCCATCCTGGTAAGCGCGCAGGCCGATCCGCTTAACCCGAATAGCTTTGGGGAGCAGAAGACCGATCGCTGGAATCGCTATTCTCTGCTCGATCTCAGCCCGGCGCGCTACTGCTCCGTTCGGGCTACGGCACAGCCGCTGTTACACGGGACGTTGAGCCGCCAGAGGCTGAGCAGCAACATCCTCGGCAATGCCCGCGACGTGATGATCTACCAACCGCGCGGCGCACAGCCTGCACGCTGGACGCTCATCCTTTTCGACGGACAGGTTTATCAGGACGAATACCATTTTGCCAACGTGCTGGACGGTCTGATTGCCCGACATCACCTGCCTCCGATTAACGTGGTGTTTATCGACAGCCTCGATCACGCCCGTCGCGGCAACGAGCTGCCGCCAAACCCGGATTTTGCTGACTTTATGGCGCACGAGCTGCTGCCGTGGCTGCGGGGGAAGGGCATCGGCATGCAGCGGCAGAAAACCGTACTGGCAGGATCAAGCTACGGGGGAATTGCCTCTTCATGGGTGGCGCTGCGCTATCCGCGCCTGTTTGGCAACGTGCTGAGCCTTTCCGGTTCTTACTGGTGGGCGCCGGAAGGTGACGCTCCCGGCTGGCTGACGCGTCAGTACCAACAGTCTCCACCGTATCCGGTGCGCTTCTGGTTACAGGCCGGGAAGTTTGAAACCACGGGACCGGGCGGCGGCATCTATCGCACCACGCAGGATTTTGAACAGGTGCTGAGGAAAAAAGGCTATCGCGTCAGCTTCCACCCCTCATCCAGCGGCCACGACTACGCGGCCTGGTGTGAAGCGCTGATCCACGGGATGCGCGATCTCACTGGCTTACGACGCCAGTGAAAACCAGCGGCGCCAGATGAAACGCAGGATAAAGAATTCGATGGCGCCGAGCACCAAAAACCACAGACAGAACAGAATGGTGTACAGCTGATTCAGATCGACCATATGAAAGGTCTGAACCAGCTTCTGCGCCAGCACCAGACCCAGCGACGGCGCGGGTAACAGCAGGCAGGAGAGCAGGGCCATCAGCAAAATGCCCCCTGCGGTGAGCAGCGATTCTAACGGGTGTTTCATCGTAATGTTAATCGTCAGTTAAAAATGTCATTGTCCGGCATCCTGAAACGTAAAGCAATATCATCCCCGCTGGCAAAATTGGGTAAAAGGCCACCGTTATTCTGCGAATTAATAACAGAAAATAGATAATATTTTCGGGGCGATTAAATTAATATCGCGTTATGTAAATAAACGTCTTTCTCACGAAAATAATTTTACAAAGCTATAGGTGCTATATCCAATTAACGTCGCAATAACAATGGCTGCGACAATGTATAACGCCAGACGCCGTCCGCGATAAATACCAAACATGCTTCCTCCTCGTTTAGTGTTGGTTTAGAAATATTTTGTAAAAATCAACGCGTCGAAATAATTTTAATCAGTTTTGAATAACCGGGTAGTCAATATATTGCGGTAGATCAATTTAACCCGCAAGACTTAAAAATGAATTATTTAAAGCCAGAAAGGAATTCCGGCTTCCGTCCACCGGATATTGAAGGAAAAATACCATGACCAAAAAAAATTTCTCGCAGAATATGCCACCCGCAGGCGGGCAGGCGTACCAGCAGACCGTAGAGCAGGTGCTTGCTCAGGCGCAGAGCCAGGCTAATGGCCTGGACCGTGCCGAGGCGCAGGCGCGTTTACAGAAGCATGGCCCGAACGCGCTGCCGGAGAAAAAAGGCAAGCCGGGCTGGCTGCGTTTTCTCGCGCATTTTAACGATGTCCTGATTTACGTCCTGCTGGCAGCCGCCGTATTAACGGCAGTAATGGGACACTGGGTTGATACGCTGGTTATTCTGGGCGTGGCGGTAATCAATGCCTTAATTGGCCACATTCAGGAAAGTAACGCGGAAAAATCCCTGAAGAGTATTCGCAATATGCTCTCCAGCGAGGCGCGCGTTATTCGTAACGGCAACCATGAAACTATCCCGACGACGGAAATCGTCCCGGGCGATATTATTGTGTTGCGCGCAGGAGATCGTATACCGGCGGATATGCGCTTAATCGAAGCGCATAATTTACGCGTGGAAGAGGCAATTCTGACCGGTGAATCCACCGTGGTGGATAAACACACGAACCCGCTGAACGGCGAATTACCGCTGGGCGACCGCACGAACCTGGTCTTTTCCGGTACGACGGTAAGCGCGGGCGGCGGCGTTGGCGTGGTCATTGCCACGGGCCAGGAGACCGAACTCGGCCACATCAACCAGATGATGGCGGGCATTGAAAAACACCGCACCCCGCTGCTGGTGCAGATGGACAAGCTGGGTAAAGCGATCTTCGCCATCATTCTGGCGATGATGGCCGCGCTGTTTGTCTTCAGCCTGGTGTTCCGCGAGATCCCGATGGGCGAGCTGCTGCTCTCCCTGATTAGCCTGGCGGTAGCCTCCGTGCCGGAAGGTCTGCCGGCGATTATCTCCATTATCCTCTCCCTGGGCGTGCAGGCGATGGCGCGCAAGCGGGCGATTATCCGCAAGCTGCCGACGGTTGAAACCCTGGGCGCGATGACCGTGGTCTGCTCGGATAAAACCGGCACCCTGACCATGAACGAGATGACGGTGAAAGCCATCATCACCGCCGACACCTGCTATCGCGTGGACGGCAACAGCTACGAGCCGGTGGGCAACATCTACCTCGAAGGCAGCGACGAGCCGGTGCAGATCCAGCCGGGCACCGTGCTGGAGCAGTACCTGCGCACCATCGACCTGTGTAACGACAGCCAGCTGATTCAGGACGAGCGTGGCCTGTGGGGCATCACCGGCGGGCCAACCGAGGGCGCGCTGAAGGTGCTGGCGGCCAAGGCCCACCTCGAGCCGGTCGTGACCACGCTGGTTAACAAGATCCCGTTCGACTCTCAGTACAAGTACATGAGCACCCACTACCAGATTGGCAGTGAGGAGCAGATTTTGATTACCGGCGCGCCGGACGTGATTTTCGCCCTGTGTGAGCAGCAGCAGACCCGCAACGGTGCGCAAGCCTTTGACCGCGCGTACTGGGAAACGGAGATGGAGCGCTATGCGCGTCAGGGGCTGCGCATGGTCGCCGCGGCGTTCAAGCCAGCGAACGGCGAGCAGGCATTAACTCACGACGACCTGAGCCACGGTCTGATCTTCCTCGGCATTGCCGGGATGATGGATCCGCCGCGTCCGGAAGCGATTGAGGCGATTAACGCCTGCCAGCAGGCGGGGATCCGCGTGAAGATGATCACCGGGGATCACCCGCAGACGGCGATGAGCATCGGCCAGATGCTGGGGATCACCAACAGCGAGCAGGCGGTTACCGGCTACCAGCTGGAGAAGATGGACGACGCCGAGCTGGCGGAAGCGGCGGTGAAGTATGACATCTTCGCCCGTACCAGCCCGGAGCATAAGCTGCGCCTGGTGAAAGCGTTGCAGGACGAAGGCGAAATCGTCGGCATGACCGGTGACGGCGTGAACGATGCCCCGGCGCTGCGCCAGGCGGACGTGGGTATCGCGATGGGCATCAAAGGCACGGAAGTGACCAAAGAGGCGGCGGACATGGTCCTGACGGACGATAACTTCGCCACCATCGCCAGCGCGGTAAAAGAGGGGCGTCGCGTTTACGACAACCTGAAGAAGACCATCCTGTTCATCATGCCGACCAACCTGGCGCAGGGGCTATTGATTGTGATTGCGCTGCTGGCGGGGAACATCATTCCGCTGACGCCAGTGCTGATCCTGTGGATGAACATGGCGACCTCCGCCACGCTCTCCTTCGGCCTGGCCTTCGAGGCCGCCGAGCGCAACATTATGCGCCGCCCGCCGCGTCAGACCGGGCAGCACGTGATGGACGCCTACGCCGTCTGGCGCGTGGCCTTCGTCGGCACCATGATTGCCATCGCCGCCTTTGCGCTGGAAGCCTGGCTGGCCCCGCGCGGCCACAGCGCGGAGTTCATCCGCACCGTGCTGTTGCAGATGCTGGTCTGCGCCCAGTGGGTATACATGATTAACTGCCGCAATACCGACGGGTTCTCCCTGAACCGCGGCCTGCTGGCGAACAAAGGGATCTGGCTGGTAACGTGCGTACTGTTCCTGCTCCAGGCGGCGATTATCTACCTGCCGTTTATGCAGATGCTGTTCGGCACCGAAGCGCTGCCGCTGCGCTACTGGTTCGTGACGCTGGCGGTGGCGGGCGTGATGTTCTTCGTCGTCGAAATCGAGAAGCGACTGACCCGCAGGTTCCGTAAGGCTGCATAACCTTTTGCCCTCACCCTAACCCTCTCCCACAGGGAGAGGGAACTCTGACCTCCCTCTCCCTGTGGGAGAGGGCCGGGGTGAGGGAAAACAACGCCGAGGTACTCCCATGAAATTCCCTCTCCTGTTCGCGCTCCTCGCCTGCACCCTGCCACCCGCATTCGCCGCGGCCATTCCCGTACGTGTCGCCACCGTGGAGCAGACCGCCCACGCCGCCGAGCGTCAGATCCCGGGTCGCATTGAAGCTATCCACACCGTTGAACTGCGCGCCCGCACGGAAGGCGTCATCACCAGAATCCACTTCCGCGACGGGCAGTACGTGAAAAAAGGCGACGTGTTGTTCGAACTGGACGACGCCGAGCCGCGCGCCGCCCTGCGTCTGGCGCAGGCCGAAGTGAGAAGCGCCGAAGCCACGCTGCGTCAGGCGCAGCAGCAGCTGTCACGCTTCGAAAACCTGGGCAGCAGCAACGCCATCAGCCGCCACGACGTGGACAACGCCCGCATGCAGCGCGACGTAGCGAGCGCCGCGCTGGAGCAGGCGAAAGCCCGTCTCGACACCCGCAGCGTCACCCTCAACTACACGCGCATTACCTCACCGATTGACGGGCGCGTGGGGCACAGCAACTTTCACGTCGGCAGTCTGGTGAATCCTGCCAGCGGTGTGCTGGTGGAGGTGGTGCAGCTCGATCCCATCCGCATCGCCTTTGCGCTGGAAGAGGGCACGTTTGCCACTAAAGCCGGCCAGCATGCGGATATCAGCGCCATGAAGCAGGCCTGGCAGGCGCTGATTGACAGCAACGGCCAGCGCATCAGCGGGGAACTCACCTCCGTGGACAACCGCATCGACCCGCGCACCGCCAGCGTGATGCTGCGCGCCGAGTTCGCCAACCCGCGCCATCAGCTGCTGCCCGGCGGCAACGTGAACGTCTACCTGCGTCCGTCAAGTGAGCAACCAGTGCTGACCCTGCCCGCCGCTGCCGTACAGCAGAATGGCCACGGGTTCTTCGCATGGGTGGTTAACGCCGAAGATAAAGCCGAAATGCGTCCGCTGAAGGTCGCCGGACAGATTGGCCAGCAGTTCCAGATTGCCTCCGGCCTGAAGCCCGGTGAGCGAGCGATTACTGACGGTGCGCAGCGCGTGCAGCCAGGCGTTGCCGTCCAGATACTGAATTAAGGAGCCATCATGCTGACGTTTTTCATCAAACGCCCGCGCTTTGCGATGGTGATTGCGCTGGTCATCACCCTGCTGGGGGCCAACGCGCTGAGGATTATTCCGGTGGAGCAGTACCCGCAGATCACCCCGCCGGTCGTGAATGTGTCAGCGTCATGGCCGGGCGCCAGCTCGGCTGACGTGGCGGAGGCCATCGCCACGCCGCTGGAAACCCAGCTGAACGGGGTGGATCATATGCTCTATATGGAGTCCACCAGTTCGGACGAGGGTAGCTATAGCCTGAACATTACCTTTGCGGCAGGCACCGACCCGGATCTCGCCGCCATCGACGTGCAGAACCGCGTGGCGCAGGCCGTGGCGCAGCTGCCGACCGAGGCGCAGCAAAACGGCGTGCAGGTGCGCAAGCGCGCCACCAACCTGATGATGGGGGTAAGCCTTTACTCACCGAACAACACCCACACGCCGCTGTTCGTCAGCAACTACGCCAGCACCCAGGTGCGCGAGGCGCTGTCGCGTCTGCCGGGCGTCGGGCAGGTACAGATGTTTGGCGCACGGGACTACAGCATGCGCATCTGGCTGCGCCCGGACCGCATGAACGCCCTGAACGTGACCAGCGATGACGTGGCGCAGGCGCTGCGCGAGCAGAACGTGCAGGGGGCGGCAGGCCAGGTCGGCACGCCGCCGGTGTTTAACGGCCAGCAGCAGACCCTGACCATTAACGGGCTGGGGCGCTTAAATCAGGCCGACGACTTTGCCAACATCATTATCCGCGCCGGGGAGATGGGTCAGCTGGTGCGCCTGAAGGACGTCGCCACCATCGAGCTTGGCTCGCGCAGCTACAGCTCTGGCGCGCAGCTGAACGGGCACGACTCCGCCTACCTCGGCATCTACCCGACGCCGTCCGCTAACGCCCTGCGCGTGGCCGATGCGGTGCGCGCGGAGCTGGAACGGTTATCCACGCGCTTCCCGGACGATCTGGTCTATGAAGTCAAATTCGACACCACCTCGTTTGTGGCCGCCACCATCAAAGAGATTGGCGTCTCGCTGGCGCTGACGATGCTGGCGGTGGTGGTCGTGGTGTCCCTGTTCCTGCAAAGCTGGCGCGCGACGCTGATTGTTGCCCTTGCCATTCCGGTGTCGCTGGTGGGCACCTTCGCGGTGCTCTATACGCTCGGCTACTCCGCCAATACGCTGAGCCTGTTTGCCATCATTCTGGCGCTGACCATGGTGGTGGATGACGCCATCGTGGTGGTGGAGAGCGTCGAAACGCTGATGGCGGAAGGGCAGAGCCGTACGGCGGCGACCGCGCTGGCGCTGCGCCAGATCGCCGGGCCAGTGATTGCCACCACGCTGGTGCTGCTGGCGGTGTTTGTGCCGGTGGCGCTCCTGCCGGGGATTGTCGGCGAGCTGTACCGCCAGTTCGCGGTGACGCTCTCGACTGCCGTCACGCTCTCAAGCCTGGTGGCGTTGACTCTTACGCCCGCCCTGTGCGCGCTGTTGCTGCGCCCGCGACCGGAGAAACCTGCGGCACTCTATCGCGCCTTTAACCACGGGCTGGACGCCACGCGCGGTTTCTACACCCGCATCGTGAACGTTTTAAACCTGCGCCCGTGGCTGGCGCTGCTGGCCACCGCGGGTGCGGCGGCGGTGGTGGTATTCAGCTTCATGTCGATGCCAAAGGGCTTTCTGCCCCAGGAGGATCAGGGCTACTTCTTCGCCAGCGTCCAGCTGCCGGAGGCAGCCTCGCTGGAGCGCACCGAAGCGGTGATGACCACCGCGCGCGAGCTGATCGCTAACAACCCGGCGGTAGAAGACGTGATTCAGGTCTCCGGGTTTAACATCCTCAACGGCACCAGCGCATCGAACGGCGGGTTTATCTCCATCATGCTCAAAGACTGGAGCGAGCGTCCGCCGCTGGATGAGGTGATGGGCATCCTTCAGCGCCAGCTGCTGGCCCTGCCGGAAGCCACCATCATGACCTTTGCGCCGCCGACGCTGCCGGGGCTGGGCAACGCCTCCGGCTTCGACCTGCGCATTCAGGCGCAGGTGGGGCAAAGTCCGGCGGAGCTGGAGCGCGTGACGCGTGAGGTGCTGGCGAAAGCCAACCAGAACCCGCAGCTGAGCCGCGTGTTCACCACCTGGAGCAGCAACGTGCCGCAGATGACGCTCACCGTTGACCGTGAGCGCGCGGCCCGCCTCGACGTGCCGGTGTCACGCATCTTCAGCAGCCTGCAAACCGCCTTTGGCGGCACGCGCGCCGGGGATTTCAGCGTCAACAACCGCGTCTACCACGTAGTGATGCAGAACGAGATGCAGTGGCGCGAGCGCGCGGAGCAAATCAGCGAGCTGTTCGTGCGCAGCAACAGCGGCGAGCGGGTGCGTCTGAGCAACCTCATCACCATCACGCCGACCGTCGGCGCGCCATTTATTCAGCAGTACAACCAGTTCCCGTCGGTATCGGTGAGCGGCTCGGCAGCGGAAGGGGTGAGCAGCAGCACCGCAATGGCGGCGATGGGCGAGATTCTGGCGGAAAACCTGCCAGCCGGGTACGACTACGCCTGGAGCGGCATGTCGTATCAGGAGCAGCAGACCGGCAATCAGGCGATATGGATCGTGCTGGCGGCGGTGGTGATGGCGTGGCTGTTCCTCGTCGCCCAGTACGAGAGCTGGACGCTGCCGGCGAGCGTGATGCTCTCGGTGCTGTTCGCCATCGGCGGGGCGCTGGTCTGGCTGTGGCTGGCGGGCTATGCCAACGACGTATACGTGCAGATAGGTCTGGTGCTACTGATAGCCCTCGCCGCCAAGAACGCAATTCTTATCGTGGAGTTTGCCCGCGCCCGGCGCATGGATGGAATGGCGATTGTCGATGCCGCACGGGAGGGGGCATCGCGCCGCTTCCGCGCGGTAATGATGACCGCCGTGTCGTTCATTATCGGCGTCCTGCCGATGATGCTGGCGACCGGGGCGGGTGCCCAGAGCCGCCGCATCATCGGCACTACGGTGTTCAGCGGCATGCTGGTGGCGACCGTGGTGGGGATAGTGTTCATCCCGGCGCTGTTCGTGCTGTTCCAGCGCCTGCGCGAGTGGGGCCACGGCCTTACGGACTTGTCGCCCACAGCTCACAGTGCTTCTGCACCAGAGAAATCAGCGAGCCGCCATCGGCGATAAAGTCCCGCATGCGCTGCGCCTCGCTCTTGCCCTGCTTTAACAGCAGGGCAATCTCATTGATTGCGCTTGTCGCGCCGAGCTTCTCGGCCGACGGCGCAACCTGCTCGAGCAGCCAGGCGATATCTTCCGCCACGGTTTTGTGCTCGCCGGTATGTACGTCCGTCAGAATGCCTTCCAGCCCGTAGCGACAGGCCTGAAAACGGTTAAAGCGATACAGCAAAAAATCCCGTTCCTGATGCTTATACGGCCGCGCGGTCAGCAGCCAGTGCGACGTCGCCTGAATAAGCCCGGCGATGTTAATGGCGTGGCTGAGCGTCAGCGGCGTATCCATCACCCGCACCTCGACGGTGCCGAAGTGCGGGCTGGGGCGGATGTCCCAGTGCAGATCCTTAATGCTGTCGATCATGCTGGTGGAGCTCAGGCGGCGGAACAGCCCCTCGAACTCCTGCCAGCTGTTGACCCACGGCATCTGACCGTTATCCGGGAAGCCCGAGAAGATGTTGAGACGCGATGAGGCGAACTTCGTGTCCGTGCCCTGCATATACGGTGATGCGGCGGCCAGGGCGATAAAGTGCGGCACAAAGCGCGACAGGCCGTGCAGCAGGTAAATGGCGTCGTCCCCGGTCCGACAGCCGACGTGTACGTGCTGGCCGAACACCGTCGCCTGCAAAATCAGATAGCCAAAGCGCTCCAGCGTGACGTTATAGCGCTCGTCGTCGCACACTTCCTGCCGCTGCCATTTCTGGAACGGATGCGTCCCACCGCCGCAGATCTGGATATGCTGATCTTCCGCCGCGCGCAGGATGCTCTGCTGCATCACTGAAAACTGCGCCGCTGCCTGGTCGATGGTCTGGCACACGCCGGTGGCGATTTCGAGCATGCTTTCGGTGATGTCGTGTTTGACTTCGCCCCCTTTGATGTCGTCTTTGACGGCGGCGATGAGGGCAGAGGAGTCCTGGCTCAGATCGTAACCCGGCGGGTTAACCACCTGGAGTTCGAGCTCAATGCCGAGGGTATAAGGTTCAGAGGATTTGAAGTCGGGTAAAGGCATGGCGCACTCCGTTGTCTGTTATGTGTTGAGTATAGACAATGGGCGTGGCGCGCTCTTTTCAGGGTGGTATAACTGATAGCAGGCTTAGCAAAAGGGGAGTGATCCATGTCTGACTATCCAACCATTGCGCTGACAGGACCCGGTGCGATTGGGACCACCATCGCCGCGGTGCTGCATGAAGCGGGCCGCACGCCGCTGCTGTGTGGGCGCACCGCGCATCCGGAACTGCGCCTGCGTCATGATGAGGGTGAAATTGTGGTGCCCGGTCCGGTACTCACCGATCCCAGCGTCATTACGCGCCCCGTTGACCTTGTTTTTTTGGCGGTCAAAACGACGCAAAATGCCGACAGCGCCGGGTGGCTGCGCGCTCTGTGCGATGAAAACACCGTGGTCTGCGCGCTGCAAAACGGCGTGGAGCAGAAAGCCCAGCTTGCGCCTTTGGTCAATGGCGCAACGGTGCTGCCCTCGGTGGTCTGGTTCCCTGCCCAGCGCGAGCCGGATGCCTCCGTCTGGCTGCGCGCCAAACCGCGCCTTACGCTGCCGGACGTGCCGCAGGCGCAGCGGGTGGTGGAGGCGCTTCGCGGCACGCGCTGTGACGTTGAGCTCTCGACAGATTTCACTACCGTCGCCTGGCGCAAGCTGCTGCAAAACGCGGTCGCCGGGCTGATGGTGCTGGCCAATCGCCGCGCCGGAATGTTCAGGCGCGAGGATATCAGCGAGCTGGCGCTGGGCTACCTGCGCGAGGGGCTTACCGTCGCCCGCGCCGAAGGGGCGAAGCTGGACGATGCGGTGGCCCAGGAGATTCTGGCGAACTTCCAGCGCGCGCCTGAGGACCTGAGCACCTCGATCCTTGCCGACCGTCAGGCGGATCGCCCGATGGAGTGGGACATACGCAACGGCGTGATCCAGCGCTATGGCCGCAGGCACGGGATTGCGGTACCCATCAGCGATGTGGTGGTGCCGCTGCTGGCGGCGGGGGGTGAGGGGCCGGGGTGAGTGAGATAGTGGTATTAACGTCTGGGGAATTGGTCTGGGTGAAAACCTCGCATCAGTTCCCCACAAATGCGCTCACCGGCAAACCAAAACGCTTCGCCAGCGCGCGCATATGATCCAGCGTTAACGTGCGCTGTCCGTTAAGGATCCGACTCACCAGAGACTTCTTGCCTATCTCGTTCTCGAAGTCGCTCTGAGTGAGCTGGTACTGATCCATCAGCGTTCGCAGTAACGCAACGCCTGACGGAATGCTGGCAATACGCGCGTTAAATTCTGCAAACTCCGGGGACTCGTTTTCGTACTTATCGATTTTGGCAGTAAGCATCTCTACCAGCGGGTTATCCGGGTCGTGCTCGATAAGATACTCCACCAGCGCCAGCGCATCCTCGTAGTCTTGCCGCGACGGGCTTGAACCCAGGAAAGGGAGCGCGTTTGTCAGAGCGTTTGCCGCTTTGATGGCTGCTGCATAATTCATTCTTTTGTTCTCCGGTAGTAGTCCATGAGCTTGTCATAGTCTGCGTGAGTGCTGATGTGTTTGATGAAGATCTTTCCCCGCTCAAAATCAGCAAAAAACATCACTCTTAAATGCCCGCCACCCACATCAATGACCCACCATTTTTCCCGGTATTTCATCCGGTCCAGGCTGGGAAAGCGCTTTCGCATGTCGCCTGGTGACGGATAGTGTTCCTTTTTTAGTACCCGGTAAAGATCGTCCAGGGCTTGTGCTTGATTGGGATAATGTCTGGCCGCTGTGTCGAAAGGCGCTCTTGAGACTATGTGCATCCTTGCCCCTTGTTTCCAAGATGGAAACATTATAGATCGTGGTAGTCTGGTTGACAATGTGGAAACTGTGAGAAAGTGCAGTTTCTACATGTACGTGATCATTGTGCTCGTGTAGTGAGTTCGGGCACTTTAAGTGGAGGCTACTTGAGATTAAAGTGGTAGGGATGGCTCGGTTTGGGATATTTTTTTGTTTTGCGTAGTGTATTCAGGAATTGCATGCTGAGAAGGAGTGAAGTGGATAATAGTTTTGCTAATCAGATTATATAGAGGCGTGTGAAAGATGCGTTCGCTTTTGCCAGAAGCGGTCATTGCTAACATAATAATTGCCCCTAATAAACTCAATCATCAATGTGATTTCTTTCCATCGCTCTTAAAATGTTCTCCGCGGAATCAAATATATCCATTCTCTGCCTATCATGCTGGTATTTAGAATATTCATAACCTTCTGTTGTGAGATCCCAAGTACTTTTCTTGAATTCACATTGATATAATTGCACTGCTTTATTTAAAATCAATGTCTCTAATGTTTTGTTATTTCTAATGATTTCATCAATTCCTTTGTTATTAATCCCGATGTAAATACCTACCACCGATTTTAGATCAACTATATGGTCAATTAAAAGAGTATCGCATTTATGTAATGATTCTGTTTTTTTTATTATTCTTACTTCTTCTTCATATTTCCAATGTAATGATTTGGAAAGTAATAGTTTACTTATTATATCAGTATTAAAAATGTTTTTTTGACTGATTTTTAGTTTGCTTTTTATGCGGCTATCTAAATAATCAATATGACCTTTCGGAGCTGTAATCAGGCATTTCGCTTCATCATTGTATCCAGCTTTCTCTGTGTCGATTGCTACAACAAAACCCTGATGCTTGTCAGCATAATGTGACCACATCAATACGTTCAGGGGATTTTTAGAAAGGCATAAGCAGGCAAGGTTTTGATTGATCTCATACCTCATAGTTAATGATTCAATTGTTTCATCATCAAGTGCATATCCATAACTTTCGAAAGGATCATTAAACTCGCTATGAGGAGTGAATTTTATAGAGATGTAGCGATCTTTAAAGAAGTGATCCAATGACGCGTGGTCTATGTATTTGTACAAAATCATAAAGTGCTCTGAATCATTTAGAGGAGGTTATCAGTGTACAGCCTTTCGACAAGATAGGCGTAACTCTCCCGTTTTACTGACCCATTCTCTTTTAGCAATTCACTGACATGCGGATTCGGCTACCTGGAATCTTACTTCATCTGTTCACTTTTAACAGACATTGAACAAACAATGTCGTACTTTGCATATGGCCGAAATCCCGCTTCTCACCCAGCAGTATTCCGGCCTCCCATCACCCGCCTCAGTGCGCCGTGATATACGGTGCCTTCACAAACTCCGCCAGCAGCCAGACCATATCATGCAGTAGCCCGGTGAGTTCTTTCGCCACGCTCACAGGCAACGTTCCGCCCATTACCGCCAGCGTTAACGCCACAGCATAATCCACCTGCAACGCCGTATCCTGCCAGCAGTCCGGTACGCAGGAGGCGATCTTTTCCCCCGCAATTAGCTGTTCCACCAGATACGGCGGAAGTTCCGAGTCACAGCGCTCACGCATTCGTTTTAGCGCAGCCAGCAGTTGCTTACAGAGCGTGGCAAATGTCACCGCATCGTCCGTTTCCACCAGTACGCTTACGTACGCCGCACAGGTGTCAGCCAGTTCAAAGAGATCCGCAGAATCGGGAAGTTGCAGGTGAAGAAGGTGATGAAGAGCGCTTTCTTCAGTAAGCGCGTAAGAAAATCCAGGGATAGTAGCCATAAGGCATCCTCTTTATGCAAAAAATGTTAACCGCCCGATGAGTTCCTACGCTCAGAGGGGGTAGCGCTGACGGAGGTAGGAATACCGTGCATAAAGAAAAACGGCCAGCCTTTCGACTGCTCCGTCAGCGCCACCGTGATTCTAACGGGATATGCGCTGTCGCGACAAAAAATATCGCTTTATGCTAACGGGTTCCTACGCCCGGTTACGGATGTGCCGCAACGCAGGCACTTTACGACCGCGGAGAAGGGATGAAAAGGGATGCCCCTGAATTACATAAGGTTGCTTAAAAGTTTGCGAGGCGGCTTCCAAAGGGCATTGCCGGGTGGCGGCTGCGCCTTACCCGGCCTACAAAACCGCCAACCAGCCAACCAACCCGCGACACGAAGCGTAGGCCCGCGCAAGCGCAGCGCCGCCGGGCACAGCCGCACCGTAGCTACCCCTCGCTCATCATCGCCAGAAACCGCTTCACCGTCCGCGAACGCTCAAAGCGCCGCCAGCACAGCGCGATATCGGTATAAAGCTCCGGCGAGCGCAGCGCATGGTAGGTGACATTCGGCGGAGAAATAGCGGCCATGGATTTCGGTACCAGCGCGAACCCGCCGCCAGCGGAGACCATGCTCAGGGAAGAGGAAAGTTGTGAAGATTGCAGCGTGTGTTGCATATCGATTCCGGCCCGCTCGCAGCTGCCGTAAACGCGGTCATACAGCCCCGGCGCGACCTCCTGGGGAAACAGCACCACCGGCGTATCCCGCAGCTCATCCAGCGCCAGATCGCCACACGCAGCAAGGGGATGATCGCGATGCAACGCCACTACCATCGGCTCCCGATCGAGGATTTTTAACTCAAACACCTTGCTGCTCTCGCACGGCAGGCGCACAAAGGCGATATCCAGCTCACCCTCCGCCAGCATCGTCGTCAGCGACGACATATTGGCTTCCACCTGGTGAACCTGCACCGCCATGTTCTGCACCTGAAACTGGCGAATCAGCGCAAAAATTTTGGGATGAAAAGCATCTGAACTGGTGATGCCAATCGACAGGCTGCCGTTCAGCCCGCGCGCAATGCCCCGGGCTTTTTCCAGCGCCGCGTCGCTCAGCGCCAGGATCTTACAGGCGTCCTCATAGAAGGCTTCTCCCGCCTCGGTCAGCTCCACGCCCCGCGTCAGGCGCCTGAACAGCGGCGTGCCCACTTCCTCTTCGAGCCGTTTGATCTGCTGACTCAGAGGAGGCTGTGAAATACCCAGCGCTTTGGCCGCCCTGGTGAAGTGTCGCTCGCGTGCTACCGCGACAAAATAGCGCAGATAACGAAGTTCCATATCAAAAACGTCTCAAACCAGCATGGATTCTATATTGGAACTCTCTGCTGAATCGGGTCAACATTTATTTAACCTTTATAAATAAAGTTGAAGAGGACGGGCATGATGATGCATTCATCTGCATGCGACTGTGAGGCGAGTTTATGCGAGACCCTGCGTGGGTTCTCGGCTCAGCATCCTGACAGCGTGATCTATCAGACATCGCTAATGAGCGCCCTGCTAAGCGGCGTCTACGAAGGGGAGACGACCATCGCCGACCTGCTGGCACACGGTGATTTTGGTCTCGGTACCTTTAACGAGCTGGACGGTGAAATGATTGCCTTCAGCAGCCAGGTGTACCAGCTGCGCGCCGACGGCAGCGCCCGCGCCGCGAAGCCGGAGCAAAAAACGCCGTTCGCGGTGATGACCTGGTTCCAGCCGCAGTACCGCAAAACCTTCGACGGGCCGGTCAGCCGTCAGCAGATCCACGACGTGATCGACCAGCAAATCCCCTCCGATAACCTGTTCTGCGCGCTGCGCATCGACGGCAATTTCCGCCACGCGCACACCCGCACCGTACCGCGCCAGACGCCGCCGTACCGGGCGATGACCGACGTGCTGGATGACCAGCCGGTGTTCCGCTTTAACCAGCGCGAGGGCGTGCTGGTCGGGTTCCGCACCCCGCAGCATATGCAGGGCATTAACGTGGCGGGCTATCACGAACACTTTATCACCGACGACCGTCAGGGCGGGGGACATCTGCTCGACTACCAGCTGGAGAGCGGCGTGCTCACCTTCGGTGAAATTCACAAGCTAATGATTGACCTGCCCGCCGACAGCGCGTTTTTACAGGCCAACCTGCACCCCAGCAACCTTGATGCGGCTATCCGCGCCGTCGAAAACTAACAGGAGAACTACCGTGAACAGTGAGAAACAGTCACGTCAGTGGGCGCACGGCGCCGATATGGTTGTCGGCCAGCTGGAAGCGCAGGGTGTGAAGCAGGTGTTCGGCATACCGGGCGCAAAAATCGACAAGGTCTTTGACTCCCTGCTGGACTCCTCCATCGAGATTATCCCGGTGCGTCACGAGGCGAACGCGGCGTTTATGGCGGCAGCGGTAGGGCGGCTAACCGGTAAGGCCGGGGTCGCGCTGGTCACCTCCGGGCCGGGCTGCTCCAACCTGATCACCGGCATCGCCACCGCCAACAGCGAAGGTGACCCGGTGGTGGCGCTGGGCGGGGCGGTGAAGCGAGCAGATAAAGCGAAACTGGTGCACCAGAGCATGGATACCGTCGCCATGTTCAGCCCGGTCACCAAATACGCCGTCGAAGTTAATTCACCGGACGCGATTGCCGAGGTGGTGTCGAACGCGTTTCGCGCTGCCGAGCAGGGCAGGCCGGGCGGGGCGTTTGTCAGCCTGCCGCAGGATATTGTCGACCAGCCCACCACGGGGGCGATTTTACCCGCCAGCACCGCGGCGCTGATGGGCCCGGCGCCGGAGTCAGCCATCAACGACGTGGCGAAGCTTATCGCGAAGGCCAAAAATCCGGTCATCTTACTCGGCCTGATGGCCAGCCAGCCCGCCAACAGCGCCGCGCTGCATAAGCTGCTGGAGAGAAGCCGTATTCCGGTCACCAGCACCTATCAGGCCGCCGGGGCGGTGAATCAGGAACACTTCACCCGCTTCGCCGGACGCGTCGGCCTCTTTAACAACCAGGCGGGCGACCGGCTGCTGCATCTGGCGGACCTGATTATCTGCATCGGCTACAGCCCGGTGGAGTACGAGCCGTCCATGTGGAACAGCGGCGACGCCACGCTGGTGCACATTGACGTGCTGCCCGCCTATGAGGAGCGCAAGTATGTTCCCGATCTGGAACTGGTCGGGGATATTGCTGCCACGCTGAATCTGCTTGCCAGTCGAATCGAGCACAAACTTGAACTCAGCCAGCGCGCCTCGGAAATTCTTGTCGATCGCCAGCATCAGCGGGACCTCCTCGACCGTCGCGGCGCATCGCTTAACCAGTTTGCCCTGCATCCGCTGCGCATCGTGCGCGCCATGCAGGACATCGTGAACAACGACGTGACGCTCACCGTCGACATGGGCAGCTTCCATATCTGGATCGCCCGCTACCTTTACAGCTTCCGGGCGCGTCAGGTGATGATCTCCAACGGTCAGCAGACCATGGGCGTGGCGCTGCCGTGGGCGATTGGCGCGTGGCTGGTCAACCCGGGGCGCAAGGTGGTCTCGGTCTCCGGGGACGGCGGCTTTTTGCAGTCGAGCATGGAGCTGGAAACCGCCGTACGCCTCAACGCCAATGTGCTGCACATCATCTGGGTGGATAACGCCTACAACATGGTGGCCATCCAGGAAGAGAAAAAATACCAGAGGCTTTCCGGCGTCGAGTTCGGCCCGGTCGATTTCAAAGTCTATGCCGACGCGTTCGGTGCGAAAGGCTTTGCCGTCGAGAGCGCCGATGCGCTCGAACCGACGCTGCGTGCGGCAATGGATGTCGATGGCCCGGCCGTGGTGGCCATTCCCGTCGACTACAGCGATAACCCGCTGCTGATGGGCCAGCTCCATCTCAGCCAGATTTTGTGAATTAATATAAGGACAGAGAAATGCAAAAAGTGGCTCTCGTAACCGGCTCCGGCCAGGGGATTGGCAAAGCGATCGCGCTTCGCCTGGTGAAGGATGGTTTTGCCGTTGCTATTGCGGATTACAACGAAGAGACGGCGAAAGCGGTCGCGGATGAGATCAACCGTAACGGCGGGAAGGCCGTCGCCGTGAAGGTGGACGTCTCTGACCGCAAGCAGGTGTTCGCGGCGGTGGAAAAAGCCCGCACCGCGCTGGGCGGTTTTAACGTCATCGTCAATAACGCCGGGGTGGCGCCGTCCACGCCCATAGAATCCATCACGCCGGAGATTGTCGACAAGGTTTACAACATCAACGTGAAAGGGGTGATCTGGGGCATTCAGGCCGCAATTGACGCGTTTCGTAAAGAGGGGCACGGCGGCAAGATCATCAACGCCTGCTCCCAGGCGGGCCACACCGGTAACCCGGAGCTGGCGGTCTACAGCTCCAGCAAGTTCGCGGTGCGTGGCTTAACCCAGACCGCCGCGCGGGATCTCGCGCCGCTGGGGATCACTGTTAACGCCTACTGCCCGGGGATCGTCAAAACGCCGATGTGGGCGGAAATCGACCGTCAGGTCTCCGAGGCGGCGGGTAAACCGCTTGGCTACGGGACGGAAACCTTTGCCAAACGCATCACGCTTGGCCGTTTGTCCGAACCGGAAGACGTGGCCGCCTGCGTCTCTTACCTCGCCGGGCCGGATTCCGACTACATGACCGGTCAGTCGCTGCTGATTGATGGTGGGATGGTGTTCAACTAAATACACAATACTAAAAAGCTCTGACATGAACTTTCCCCTGCTCCCGTGCAGGGGCTTTTTTTTGTCTCGTCAGCCATTGTGCATTACACTGCGCGCTGCAAAACTTTAGTCTTGAGATCTGACAGGCGGTAACAGCGATGAACGGTACAATCACAACGTGGTTTAAAGATAAAGGCTTTGGATTTATCAAAGATGAAAACGGCGACAACCGCTATTTTCATGTGATTAAGGTCGCCAACCCTGATCTGATTAAAAAAGATGCGGCGGTGACCTTCGAGCCAACCACCAACAGCAAAGGCCTTTCCGCGTATGCGGTGAAGGTGATCCCGGAGAGTAAGCATCTCTATATTGCGGGCGAGCGCGTGAAGCTCACCTCAATTAAATCCTTCGTGGTGTTCAGCGAGGAAGAGCCCGTTGAGACCAAAATCGACAAAGAGAATGCGGTGCTGTCGGTGGGGCTGCTGATGAACAGCATCAAACCCAAAACCGAGAAAAAGCCGGGCGAAATGCGCACGGTGAAGAAGCTGGCGATCACCACCTTCCAGAACACGACGATGATCTTCACTGAAGATGAGATCGACATTGATGCCACGGTGAAGCTGCTGAAGTAACGTTTTGCCGGGTGGCGGCTACGCCTTACCCGGCCTACGAAATGCGTGCGGCACTCGCCGCCGCACGGTTTACCCCATCCTGTGCTCTCCCCGCAACATTGCTTCACGGTCAAATACCCGCTGGATCTCCCCGTGCGCCATAAATGCCGCCCGGTCGGACATATGCGCAATCACGTCCGCATCGTGGCTCACCAGCAGGTAGGTCATGCCGTGCTGCGCCTTCAGGCGGTTGAGCAGGTTCAGGATCTCCGCCTGTACCGACATATCCAGCGCCGAGGTCGGTTCATCCAGCAGCAGAAGCTGCGGGCGCAGCAGCAGCGCGCGGGCAATGGCCACGCGCTGACGCTGTCCGCCGGAAAGCTGATGCGGGTAACGCCTGGCCGCGTCGGCAGCCAGACCCACCTGTTGCAGCGCATCCGCCACCTTTTCGGCAACCTGGGTTTCGCCGTGGATGTTTAACGGCTCCGACAGGGTGCGGGCAATGGTGTGGTTCGGGTGCAAAGACGCCCACGGATCCTGGAACACCATCTGCACGTTACGGCGAAGCGCGCCTTCAAAACGTCGTCCTGGCCGTAAATTTTCCCCGAGGACGGAAATGTGGCCATTCCACTCGCGCAGCAGCCCCGCCAGCACGCGCAGAAGAGTCGATTTGCCGCAGCCGGATTCACCGATCAGGCTGAAGGTTTCGCCTTTTTCGATCGCAAAACTGGCGGCGGAAACCGCCGTTTTTTCACCAAAACTCACCAGGAGCTGGTTAACCTCAACGAGTGCCATTGTCGGCCTCCTTCCACGGTTGCGAACGGTCGAGCGTCGGCAGCATCTGGCCAAACGTCCCGGCGTTCGGGCGGCAGGTCCAGAGCGTGCGCGTGTAGGGATGGGTTGCCTGCGGCAACTGGCTCGCCGCCATTTCATCAACTTTCTCACCCTGATACATCACCAGCACGCGGTCACAGTGTTCCGCGACGAGCGGCAAATCGTGGCTGATTAACAGCATCGCCATCTGCCGCGCCTCGCACTGCTGTACCAGCAGCTCCAGGATCTGGTTGCGCAGGCGTGCGTCCAGCGCGGAAGTCGGTTCGTCGGCGATCAGCACCTGCGGGTTGTTGACGAGCGCAATGGCGATCATCACGCGCTGGCCCATGCCGCCGGAGAGTTCGCCGGGATAGCGCTGGAGCACGTGCTCGTTCAGCCCCACGGCGCGGATGATATCGTGAATGCGCGCCAGGCGTTCGGCGCGGGGCAGGCGCTGATGGAGGGTCAGCGCTTCATCAAGCTGGGCGGCGACGGTTTTCACCGGGTTTAGCGCGTAGCGCGGGTCCTGTAGAACCATCGCAATGCCGTTGCCGCGCAGCGCCTGCCAGCGGCGGCTGTTCAGGGTCAGCAGGTCGTTGCCAAGCACGTTAAGCCGCTTAGCGCTCACGATGCCGGGCTTGCGCACCAGCCCCATCAGGGCGCGGGCAGACATGGACTTGCCGGAGCCGGATTCTCCCACCAGCGCCAGCCGCTCGTTGCCTAACGTAAAGCTCAGGTTGTGGACCACGCGCGCGGCGGGGTAGTCGATATTCAGCGCATCGACGATGACGCGGTGTTCAGTCATGCTGTGGCTCCAGTACGTCGCGCAGGCCATCGCCCAGCAGGTTAAAGGCCAGGCTGGCAAACAGAATCGCCCCGCCTGGAATGGCGGCAATCCACCACTGGTCAAAAATGACCTGCATGCCGTCGGCGATCATCGCGCCCCATTCCGCCATCGGTGGACGTGCGCCCAGGCCAAGGAAACCCAGCCCGGCGGCGGCCAGAATGATCCCGGCCAGATCCAGCGCCAGCCGTACAATCGCGGAGGGCAGGCACAGGGGCAGAATATGGCCGACCAGCAGGCGCGGGCCGCGAATGCCCATCATCTCCGCGGCGGCCAGATAATCGCTGTGGCGCAGACGCTGGATTTCACTGCGCGCCTGGCGCGCATAGGCAGGCCAGGTCGTTAAGGCCAGCGCCAGCGCGCCGTTCACCAGACCGGGGCCGAGCATCGCGACAAACGCGAAGGCGAGGATCAGGCGCGGCATCGACATCACCACGTCGGTAAAGCGCATCAGGATGCGCTCCATCCAGCCGCCGTAGTAGCCTGACAAAATCCCCACCAGCAGACCGGCGGGGAGGGTAATAACGGTGACTAAGGCCACCAGCCCCAGTGCCGGACGGGTGCCGTAGATTAATCGGGAGAGCAGATCCCGCCCATAGCTATCGGTACCCAGCCAGTGCTGCGCGTTGGGCGGTTGCAGACGCGCGGCGGCGTCCTGCCAGTTGGGGTCATGCGGCGCAAGCCACGGTGCTAGCAGGGCAATAAGCACCAGCAGCGCGATGGCGATCAGCCCGCAAAACGCGGCAGGGGAGCGGCGCAGGCGGCGTAAGAAGAGATAAAACGGCATTAGCGCACCCTGGGATCGGTCGCCCGCACAAGCAGGTCGGTAAGGTTATTGATCAGAACAAAGCAGACGCCAATCAGCAGCGTGCCGCCCATCACGGCGGTGGTGTCACCGGCGAACAGGGCCGTGGTGAGGTAGCGCCCGATGCCCGGCCACGAGAAGACGGTTTCGGTTAATACCGCGCCCTCCAGCATGCTGGTGTAGGCCAGCGCAATCACCGTCAATAGGGTACTGCGAATGTTCGGCAGCACGTGACGCAGCAGGATGGTCATCTCTCCAGCGCCCTTGGCGCGGGCGAGCAATATGTACTCTTTGTTCATCTCGCTCAGACAGGCGGAGCGCGTCAGTCGGGTGATACTTGCCAGCGAGTAGTAGGCCAGCAGCAGTACCGGCAGCACCAGGTGGCTGATGGCGTTGCGGAACGCCTCGCGGTCGCCGGAAAGCCAGGTATCAACCAGCGCAAATCCGGTTCGTGGCTCGACGGTGAATTGCCAGATGTCGTCCAGCCTGCCGGGGCCAGCGCTCCACTGTAGTTTCGCGTAGAACAGAGCCAGCATCAGCAGTCCGAGCCAGAATATTGGCACCGAATTGCCGAGCAGGGTGAGCGTTCTGATCGCTAAGTCCAGTGGCGAACCGGCGTAGCGGGCGCACAGTACACCCGCAATCACGCCGAGTACCGTGCCGATAATTAGCGCCAGCGTTGCCAGTTCCAGCGTGGCGGGAAAGGCGTGCAGCAGGTCCTGCAATACCGGCTGACCGGTAGCGCTGGCGGTGCCTAAATCCCCGTGAGCGAGGTTTTGCAGGTAGTGCCAGAACTGCACCGGCAGGGGCCGATCCAGCCCAAGCTGGTGGCGAACCTGATCGTAAGTGGACTGGCTGGCGTGATCGCCGACGATCTGCAATACGCGATCGACCGGGGAAAAGGCAGAGAGCGCAAACGTGACCAGCAGTAGCCCGAACAGCGTGAGCAGGAGAGTCAGCAGACCCTGAAGCACGCGGGTGGAAAGATGTGGCATGGGAAATCTCTTTATGCCGGGTGGCGGCTTCGCCTTACCCGGCCTGCAAAAACCAGGAACGTAGGCCGGGTAAGCGCAGCGCCACCCGGCAACAAGGGCTACTTCGTAACGCGATCGTACCAGACCATATCCGCGTTCAGCCCCTGCTGATACCCCTTCACGTTATCGCGCACCACGATCTGGGTTTTGCCCTGGTCAACGAACACATACGGCGAGTTATGCTGTAACTGTTCCTGCATCTTCTTATACAGATCCAGACGTTTTGCCGGATCCGGCTCGGCAACCGCCGCCAGCGTAGCGTTGTTCAGCTCCGGAATTTTCCAGCCGTTAAGCCCGGCCACGGTGCTGGATTTCCCGTCATTCCATGCGAAGGCGCTGGCGTTGGAGTGTGCATCGAAGTAGTCCGGGATCCACAGACGTATGGCCGCCTGATGCTGTTTCGCACGCACGCGGGCGTACACCTGGCTACCCGCCGCGGGCAGCAGATCCACCTTCACGCCGCCCTGAGCGAAGCTCGCCTGCATGGATTGCGCGATGGTGATGAACGGCGGTTTATTCTCTACGTCCAGCGTGAAATGCGCGTCTTTGATGCCCGCCCTGGCGAGGATCGCTTTTGCTTTTGCCGGGTCAAACGTGAACGGATTGTCCTCCAGCGCGCCCGGCAGGCCGACCGGCAGGAAGCTCTGATGAACAAAATACTGGCCTTTCAGCAGGTCCTTGGTGATGCCTTCATAATCCACCAGCCAGCGCGAGGCTTCCCAGAACGCTGGATTATTCAGCAGCGGGTTAGCGCTGTTGCCGGTGTTAAACACCAGATAGTTTTGCTCGGCAGAAGGGATGCTAAGCACCTTCACGCCCGGCTTGCCGCTGAGGGCGATTATCTGGTCTGCACCCAGATCGCGCGCCACGTCCGCATCACCCTGCTGGATCAGCAGGCGGCGGGAAGCGGGATCGGGGACGTTTTTAATGATGATGCTTTTAAGCTTCGGCGCGCCGCCGGGCGCGGATTCGTTGGCTTCCAGCACGATGGCCTGATGCGGCTGGTAAACGCGCATTTTGAACGCGCCGCTGCCCGCAGAGTGCATTTTTAACCACGCGTTGCCGAAGTCATTATCCTTCACGTTCGCCGCAACCTGCTTTTCATCGACGATGGAGGCAATCGGCGTGGAGAGTATATTCAGCGCTACCGACGGGCTGACGTCCGCCGTCCAGCGAAGCGTGAGGGTATGGTCGTCCACTTTCTTCAGCTGGCTGGCGATGTTGCTGGCGTCCCAGCCCAGTACGTTGAGGATAAACGCCGGGGATTTGTTCAGCGTCACGGCGCGGGTATATGAGAAGATCACATCTTCCGGGCGCAGCGGGTTGCCGGAGGCGAATTTCGCATCGGGCTTAAGTTTGATGGTCAGGGTTTTTGCTGCCGCGTCCGCTTCCCAGCTTTCGGCCAGAACCGGGGTGATTTTTTCCGGGTTATCGCGGTCCGGCTGTACCAGACGCTGATACAAACTCGGTACGGTCTGGATGCTGGAAAGTTCGTTGGCTTCGGCCGGGTCAAGGCTCACGATATCATCCAGACCCTGGGCGACAACCAGCGTGTTGGGTGGGGTAGCGGCGTGAGCAGCGCTTGAGAGCGCAGCCAGCACCAGTAACGGCAGCAGTTTTTTAGTCATAGCGATCCCTGAAGAAAATATATTGTGATTGTTTTTGCACCGTTACGGTAGGCTGGCTGAGGATTTCCTCAAAGTCGAAATTCTGCTTTGCTTATGCCATCAGGGAATAATGCATTCGGTCTGGTTATGAGTCACCTCTCTTTGCGTTCGCTTTTTAACCTGCTATAACAAACTCCTTACCTTTCAGGGAGTCACCGCCGTGCCCGAAATCAATCAACATGGTCAAACCGTTAACGATATTGTCCCGGACTGGAAATGCGCCCGCGCGTTAACCCGTACCCTGCTCACCGGACAGTATTGCCGCCTGGAGCCGCTGGATGCCGACCGCCATTCGGCTGATTTGTTTGAAGCCTATGCGCTGGGTGACGACAGCGACTGGACGTGGCTTGCCAGCACCCAGCCTGTGAGCGTTGAGGCCACTGCGCACTGGGTGCTGGGAAAGGTGCTGGATGACGACCTGGTGCCCTTTGCCGTCATCGATCTGCGCACCGAAAAGGCGGTAGGGCTGGTCAGCTATATGGCGATAGAACGCTTTCAGGGCTCGGTTGAGATCGGCCACGTCACCTGGTCGCGCAGAATGAAGGGCACCCGCGTGGGTACCGAAGCGGTGTGGCTGCTGCTGAAAAATGCCTTTGAGCATCAATATCGCCGGCTGGAGTGGAAGTGCGATTCGATGAACATCGCCTCACGCAACGCGGCGGAGCGGCTGGGGTTTGTCTGGGAAGGGCGCCTGCGCCAGAAGCTGGTGCGCAAAGGCCGCAACCGCGACAGCGATATGCTCTCGATTATTGACGGCGAATGGCCGCAGCGCGATGCAGAGCTGCGCGCCTGGCTGGCGGCGGAGAATTTTGACGGGGAAGGACGGCAGGTTAAGCGGCTTGAAGCATTTCGGCAATAATTTCCCCTCACCCTAACCCTCTCCCAGAGGGAGAGGGGACGATGACACCCTCTCCCTCTGGGAGAGGGCCGGGGTGAGGGGAGAAGTTCGCACTCAGCGGCGAACCGGCGCCCCATCCGCCACATAATACGCCGCCGTGCTCTTCGCCAGCGGTTCGCGCCCGCGAATGGCGTCGGCAATCTTTTCGCCAATCATGATGGTGGTGGCGTTCAGGTTGCCGGTGATAATCTGCGGCATAATCGACGCATCCACTACGCGTAACCCTTCCAGCCCGTGAACCCGGCCTTCGCCGTCAACCACCGCCATTTCGTCGTAGCCCATCTTGCAGGTACCGCACGGGTGGAAGGCGGTTTCGGCGTGGTTGCGCACGAACTCGTCCAGCTGTTCGTCGGTCTGGCATTCGACGCCCGGGCTGATTTCACGACCGCGATACTTGTCCAGCGCAGGCTGGTGCATGATCTCGCGGGTGATGCGGATCGCGTCGCGGAACTCCTGCCAGTCCTGCTCGTGGGACATGTAGTTGAACAGGATCGCCGGATGCTGGTGCGGATCGCGCGACTTGATGCGCACGTGGCCGCGGCTCGGCGAGCGCATGGAACCAACGTGGCACTGGAAGCCATGTTCTTTCACCGCGTTCGAGCCGTTGTAGTTAATCGCCACCGGCAGGAAGTGATACTGAATGTTTGGCCACTCGAACTCCTCGCGGCTGCGGATAAACCCGCCCGCTTCGAAGTGGTTGCTAGCGCCCACGCCTGTGCCGCCAAACAGCCACTCCGCGCCAATCTTCGGCTGGTTCCACCATTGCAGGGCAGGGTAGAGGGAGACCGGCTCCTTACATTCATACTGAAGGTACATCTCCAGGTGATCCTGCAAGTTTTCACCCACCCCGGGTAAATCATGTACCAGCGGGATATCAAACTGCTTCAGCAGTTCAGCGTTGCCCACGCCGGAGCGCTGGAGGATCTGCGGAGACGCGATGGCGCCCGCGCACAGCAGCACCTCTTTCTTCGCCGTCGCTTTTGACGGAATGGTGCTTTCGCCTTCCAGCCACTCGACGCCCACCGCGCGCTTGCCGTCAAAGATAATGTGATCGGTCATGGCGTGGGTACGGATGGTCAGATTCGGGCGCGGTTTGGCCTGGTCCAGATAGCCGCGCGCGGTGCTGGCGCGTCGGCCCTGCGGTGTGACCGTGCGGTCCATCGGGCCGAAGCCTTCCTGCTGATAGCCGTTGAGATCGTCGGTGCGCGGGTAGCCCGCCTGCACGCCCGCCTCTACCATCGCTTCAAACAGCGGGTTCACGCCCGGTTTAGAGGTGGTGACGCTCACCGGACCGTCGCCGCCGTGGTAGTCGTTCGGCCCCACGTCGCGGGTCTCTGCCTTGCGGTAGTAGGGCAGGCAGTTGAGGTAGCTCCAGTGCTCCAGACCCGATTGTTTCGCCCAGTTGTCCAGATCCATCGCGTTACCGCGCACGTAGCACATGCCGTTGATCAGCGACGAGCCGCCCAGCCCTTTGCCCCGTCCGCACTCCATGCGGCGATTGTTCATGAAAGGCTCAGGCTCGGTTTCATACGCCCAGTTGTAGCGCTTGCCCTGCAACGGGAAGGCCAGCGCGGCAGGCATCTGGGTGCGGAAGTCAAAGCGGTAGTCCGGCCCGCCCGCCTCAAGCAGCAGGACGGTGGTGTTCGGATCTTCAGTCAGTCGTGTTGCCAGTACGTTGCCGGCAGAGCCGGCCCCGATAATGATGTAGTCAAATTGCAAATAAACCTCCCGGTTAAAATATGGACTGGAATTTACCCATCTCAACCTGGATGGACTTCACCTGGGTGTAACTCTGAAGCGTCATGACGCCGTTCTCACGGCCAATGCCGGAGTGTTTGTAGCCACCGACCGGCATCTCTGCGGCGGATTCGCCCCAGGTGTTGATCCAGCAGATGCCCGCTTCGAGCTGATGAATGGCGCCGTGGGCGCGGTTCAGATCGGCAGTGACGATGCCCGCCGCCAGACCGTAGTCGGTATCATTGGCGCGGCGAATGGCTTCTTCGTCAGTGTCATAGGTAAGAATGGACATCACCGGGCCGAAGATCTCTTCGCGCACGATGGTCATTTCGTCGGTGCAGTCGGTGAACACGGTCGGGGCCACCCACGCGCCGTTATCAAAGCCGTCGCCCTTCAGCACGTCGCCGCCGCACAGCACGCGCGCGCCTTCCTCTTTGCCTCTGGCGATGTAGCGCAGCACGCTCTCGCGGTGCGGGAAGCTGACCATCGGGCCAAAGTTGGTGTTTTCATCGAACAGGTCGCCCGCGCGGATGCGGCCCACGCGCTCAACGATTTTTTGCTCAAACGCGGCTTTGACCTTCGCGGGCACGAACACGCGGGTGCCGTTGGTGCACACCTGACCGGAGCTGAAGAAGTTCGCCATCATGGCGATATCTGCCGCGAGATCCAGATCCGCGTCGTCAAACACTATCAGCGGAGATTTACCGCCCAGCTCCATCGTCACCTCTTTCAGGGACGAGGCCGCCGAGTTCGCCATCACCTTTTTGCCGCTGGCCACGCCACCGGTGAAGGAGACTTTGGCGATGCCCGGATGCTCGGTCAGGAACTGGCCGGTCTCTGCGCCCACGCCCGGCAGGACGTTAAACACGCCGTCCGGCACGCCTGCTTCGGTGTAGATCTCCGCCAGTTTCAGGGCGGTAAGCGGAGTCACTTCGCTCGGCTTGAAGATCATCGCGTTGCCCGCCGCCAGCGCCGGGGCCGATTTCCACAGGGCGATCTGGATCGGGTAGTTCCACGCGCCGATGCCCGCCACCACGCCCAGCGGCTCGCGGCGGGTGTAGACGAACGAGGTGTCGCGCAGCGGGATCTGGCTGCCTTCCAGCGCCGGGATCAGCCCCGCGTAGTACTCCAGCACGTCCGCGCCGGTAACGATGTCGACGGTCGAGGTTTCGGAATACGCTTTACCGGTGTCGAGGGTTTCCAGCGTTGCCAGCTCGTCGTTGCGCTCGCGCAGGATATCGACGGCGCGACGCAGGATGCGCGAGCGCTCCATGGCGGTCATCGCCGCCCAGATCTTCTGCCCGCGCTGTGCGCTTTCCACGGCGCGGTCCACGTCTTCGTGCCCGGCGGCCTGCACGGTTGCCAGAACTTCACCGTTCGCCGGGTTGATGGTCTCGAAGGTGCGACCGCTGGTGGCGGATGTATAACCACCATTGATATAAAGCTGCTGTTCTGCCATTCGGGACATAAATTCTCCTCGGTTAATCGGTCGGTAAATGCTGGCTGATAAAGTGGCTGGTGAGCGACTGGGCCAGGGTTTTATCCAGCGGTTTGCCGCTGAGCGCAGCGCGCAGCCATAGCCCGTCAATCAGTGCGGCAAGCCCGTAGCCCGCCTCTTCAGCCTGTTCACGCGGCAGCTCGCGGCGGAACTCGTACACCAGGTTTGAGAGCAATCGGCGGCTGCTGACCTGCTGCAAACGGTAGAGCATCGGCTGATGCATGCTGCTGGCCCAGAAGGCCAGCCAGGCCTTCATCGCCGCGCCGCTGATCTGGGTTTCATCAAAATTGCCGCCGACAATCGCCTGCAATCGCTGCTCTGCGCTGCCGTCCGGCAGGGCGCGTAAACGGCTTAATACCGCGTCGCGCAGCTGACCGGTGATGTCACGCATGGTCGCTTCCAGCAGACCGTTTTTATCTTTGAAATAGTGGCTGATGATCCCCGTGGATACGCCCGCCCGACGGGCGATTTGCGCGATGGTTGCGTCATGCATTCCCACTTCATTAATTGCTTCCAGCGTGGCATCGATTAGCTGCCTGCGCCGGATCGGCTGCATCCCCACTTTGGGCATTTTTGCCACTCCATTCATCAGCGTTGGTTAACTATTAAAGCGGTTTTTGATTGGACGTTCAATATAAAATGTGTCTTAATTGTTGCGGATTTGGATTTCAATAGTTACAAAAACAGTGGGGATACTGGATGACAGACCTTTCACAGGACAGAGAAAAAGACAAAATCAACCCGGTCGTTTTTTATACGTCCGCCGGGCTGATTTTGTTGTTTTCCCTGACGACCATTTTCTTTCGTGATTTTTCTGCCGAGTGGATTGGGCGCACCCTGAACTGGGTGTCGAAGACCTTCGGCTGGTACTATCTGCTGGCGGCGACGCTCTATATTGTCTTCGTGGTCTGCATTGCCTGCTCGCGCTTCGGTTCGGTGAAGCTCGGGCCTGAGCAGTCCAAGCCCGAATTCAGCCTGCTGAGCTGGGCCGCGATGCTGTTTGCCGCGGGCATCGGCATCGACCTGATGTTTTTCTCCGTGGCGGAACCGGTCACGCAGTATATGCAGCCGCCGGAAGGGGCAGGGCAGACGATGGAGGCCGCGCGCCAGGCGATGGTCTGGACGCTGTTCCACTACGGCCTGACGGGCTGGTCGATGTACGCTCTGATGGGCATGGCGCTTGGATACTTTAGCTATCGTTATAATTTGCCTCTTACCATCCGCTCCGCGCTGTACCCGATTTTCGGCAAAAAGATCAACGGCCCTATTGGGCACACGGTAGACATCGCGGCGGTGATCGGCACCATCTTTGGTATCGCGACAACGCTCGGAATTGGCGTAGTGCAGCTTAACTACGGGCTGAGCGTGCTGTTTGACATCCCGGATTCGATGGCGGCGAAGGCGGCGCTGATTGCGCTGTCGGTGATTATCGCCACCATCTCGGTGACCTCCGGCGTGGATAAAGGGATTCGCGTGCTCTCCGAGCTGAACGTCGCGCTGGCGCTGGGGCTGATCCTGTTCGTGCTGTTTATGGGCGACACCTCGTTCTTGCTCAATGCCTTAGTGCTGAACGTGGGTGATTACGTGAACCGCTTTATGGGCATGACGCTGAACAGCTTCGCCTTTGACCGTCCGACAGAGTGGATGAACAACTGGACGCTCTTCTTCTGGGCGTGGTGGGTGGCGTGGTCGCCGTTTGTCGGCCTGTTCCTGGCGCGTATTTCGCGTGGGCGCACCATCCGTCAGTTCGTGATGGGCACGCTGATCATCCCGTTCACCTTTACCCTGCTGTGGCTGTCGATTTTCGGCAACAGCGCGCTGCACGAGATCATCCACGGCAATGCGACTTTTGCCCAGGAAGCGATGGCGCACCCGGAGCGCGGCTTCTACAGCCTGCTGGCGCAGTATCCGGCGTTTACCTTTAGCGCGTCCGTAGCGACCATTACCGGCCTGCTGTTCTACGTCACCTCGGCGGACTCCGGCGCGCTGGTGCTGGGGAACTTCACCTCGAAGCTCAAGGACATTAACAGCGACGCGCCGAACTGGCTGCGCATCTTCTGGTCCGTCGCCATCGGCCTGCTGACGCTCGGCATGCTGATGACCAACGGCATTTCGGCGTTGCAGAACACCACGGTGATCATGGGCCTGCCGTTCAGCTTCGTGATCTTCTTCGTGATGGCCGGGCTGTATAAATCGCTTAAGGTGGAAGACTACCGCCGCGTCAGCGCCAGCCGCGACACCGCCCCGCGTCCGCTGGGCGCGCAGGACAGGCTGAGCTGGAAAAAACGTCTCTCGCGCCTGATGAACTACCCCGGCACGCGCTACACCAAACAGATGATGGAGACGGTCTGCTTCCCGGCCATGGAAGAGGTGGCCCAGGAGCTGAAGCTGCGTGGCGCCTACGTGGAGCTGAAAAACCTGCCGCCGGAGGAGGGCGAAACCCTGGGGCACCTGGATCTGCTGGTGCACATGGGCGACGAGCAGAACTTTGTCTATCAGATCTGGCCGCAGCAGTATTCGGTGCCCGGGTTCACCTACCGGGCGCGCAGCGGGAAGTCGACCTACTACCGGCTGGAGACCTTCCTGCTGGAAGGCAGCCAGGGGAATGATTTGATGGATTACAGCAAGGAGCAGGTGATCACGGACATTCTGGACCAGTATGAACGGCACCTGAACTTTATCCATCTGCACAGGGAAGCGCCGGGGAATAGCGTGATGTTTCCGGATGTATAAATGGATTCTTAAAATTTTGCCGACCTGTATATAAATACAGTATTTTGGCGCAATATTACTCAAGGAAGAGTAACAATGTAGCAAGAGCCTGATCCTGATGTATTCAGGCTTTTTGCTGCGATTAGGGAAGGAATTATGGATGAGTCACGCGATAGAGTTTATCGAAACATCACTCTTTACCCGGCAGATTAAAAGCATTGCTACGGATGATGAATTAAAGGATCTGCAAAAGGAACTCATTGCCTGGCCTGATAAAGGCGACCTGATACAACAGACGGGTGGGTTACGTAAAATAAGGATGGCGGCAGGTTCAAAGGGAAAGAGAGGCGGTGCCAGAGTGATTTACTTTTTGGCCACGGAGGAGGTGATCTATTTCATCATGGCCTATCTAAAAAGCACCAGGGACAGCCTGACTGAGACAGAGAAAGCTGAACTTAAAAAACTAACTTCTGTTCTGAAAAATAGTGCTTCCTGTGCCGTAAATGGTAGGTGTACTATGTACCCTATTCAGGCAGGAGGAGGCAGACAATGAGTATATTTGATGAATTAAAATCTTCGCTTGAAGAAGCCGTTGAGATCCACAGCGGAAAGAAAACAGCTTCCAGAGTAACCCGCTATGAAGTTGCAGATGTTCGCGCAATCAGAGAACAGCTCAATATTACCCAATGCGAAATGGCGAAGGCGCTTGGCACGAGCGTTGACACGATAAAAAGCTGGGAGTCCAAACGTCGCAACCCAACCGGGCTGGCGGCGAAGGTACTTAACGTGATTCGGGAGAATCCTGCATTTTATAAGGCCCTTGCCGGGCAGTAGGCAGCCCTCTTGCCGGGTGGCGCTGCGCTTACCCGGCCTACAAATCTGCTTTACCGTAGGCCTGATAAGCGAAGCGTCATCAGGCACGCCCTTCATTGACACAACTTTAATGATAATTATTTTCATTTAAACATAGCCTGTGCTATACCTTATAGCACAGGCTAATTTTGCTTTGAATTTAATCACCTCAGGAGACTTCTGCGATGCATCCACGGCAAGGATTGAAGCGTCTGTTGCTCGGCGCGCTGCTCATGACTGCGACCACGACCGGCGCGCTGGCGGCTGAAAAGTTCCAGGTCATCACCACTTTTACCGTTATCGCTGATATGGCGAAAAACGTGGCGGGGGATGCCGCTGAGGTCACCTCCATCACCAAACCGGGCGCGGAAATTCACGAATACCAGCCCACCCCGGGCGATATCAAACGCGCGCAGAAGGCACAGCTGATCCTGGCGAACGGCATGAATCTGGAGCTGTGGTTCCAGCGCTTTTATCAGCATCTGAACGGCGTGCCGGAGGTGATTGTCACCAAAGGCATCACCCCGATGGGCATCAGCGAAGGGCCCTATAACGGCAAGCCCAATCCGCACGCGTGGATGTCGCCGGACAACGCCCTGATTTACGTCGATAACATCCGCGACGCGCTGGTGAAGTACGATCCGGCCAACGCACAGACCTACCAGCGCAATGCGGAAGCCTACAAGCAGACGATCACCGCCACTCTCGAACCACTGCGCAAGCAGGTCGCGGAGATACCTGAAGACAAACGCTGGATGGTAACCAGCGAAGGTGCCTTCTCCTATCTGGCGCGGGATCTGGGGATGAAAGAGCTTTACCTGTGGCCGATCAACGCCGACCAGCAGGGCACGCCCCAGCAGGTGCGCAAGGTTATCGATCTGGTGAAAAAACATCACATTCCGGCGGTGTTCAGCGAAAGCACGGTCTCGGATAAGCCCGCCCGTCAGGTGGCGCGGGAAACCGACACCCACTACGGCGGCGTGCTGTACGTCGACTCTCTGAGCGCGGAAAACGGCCCGGTGCCGACCTATATCGATCTGCTGAACGTCACCACCCGCACGCTGGTGCAGGGCATCCGTGACGGCATGAAGGAGTAACCATGCACGAGGGGATTGTTGTAACCGACGTGACCGTGACCTACCGCAACGGCCACACGGCGCTGCGCGACGCATCGTTCAGCGTGCCGGGCGGATCGATTGCCGCCCTGGTGGGGGTGAACGGTTCCGGCAAGTCCACGCTGTTTAAGGCGGTGATGGGGTTTGTGCGGGCGGCGAGCGGCACTATCTCCATTCTGGGGCTGCCGCCTCACCGGGCTCTGCGTCAGAACCTGGTCGCCTACGTGCCGCAGTCGGAAGAGGTCGACTGGTCGTTTCCGGTGCTCGTCGAGGACGTGGTGATGATGGGCCGCTACGGGCATATGGGGTTTCTGCGTCGTCCCAAAGAATGCGATAAGCAGATCGTCACCGACGCCCTGAAGCGTGTAGATATGCTCGAGCTGCGCCATCGGCAGATTGGCGAGCTGTCCGGCGGGCAGAAGAAGCGCGTGTTTCTGGCGCGGGCGATTGCCCAGCAGGGCGAGGTGATCCTGCTCGACGAGCCGTTTACCGGCGTGGACGTCAAAACCGAAGCCAGGATCATCAGCCTGCTGCGGGAGCTGCGCGACGAGGGTAAAACGATGCTGGTCTCGACCCATAACCTGGGCTCGGTCACGGAATTCTGCGATTACACGGTGATGGTCAAAGGCACCGTGCTGGCGAGCGGCCCGACGGAAACCACCTTTACCGCCGAGAATCTCGAGCGCGCCTTTAGCGGAGTGCTGCGCCACGTGGTGCTCAGCGGCTCGGAAGATCGCATTATTACCGACGACGAACGCCCCTTCGTCACGCACCGTCAGGAGGCCAAATGAACGTGCTTCTCGAACCCTTCGGCTACGAGTACATGCTCAACGCGATGTGGGTCTCGGCGATGGTGGGCGGGCTGTGCGCGTTTCTCTCCTGCTATCTGATGCTCAAAGGCTGGTCGCTGATCGGCGATGCGCTGTCGCACTCCATCGTGCCGGGCGTAGCGGGGGCCTACATGCTCGGGCTGCCGTTCTCGCTGGGGGCGTTTTTATCGGGCGGGCTGGCGGCGGGCAGCATGCTGTTTCTCAACCAGCGCAGCCGCCTGAAGGAGGACGCCATTATCGGGCTGATCTTCTCCTCGTTTTTCGGGCTGGGGCTGTTTATGGTCTCGCTCAACCCGACCTCGGTGAACATTCAGACCATCGTCCTCGGCAATATTCTGGCTATCGCCCCGGAAGATATCGTCCAGCTGGCGATTATCGGCGTGGTGTCGATAGTTATCCTGCTGTTCAAATGGAAAGATCTGATGGTGACCTTTTTTGATGAGAACCACGCCCGCGCCATCGGCCTGCGTCCTGAACGCCTGAAAATTCTCTTCTTCACGCTGCTGGCGGTCTCTACCGTGGCGGCGCTGCAAACCGTCGGCGCATTTCTGGTGATCTGTCTGGTGGTCACGCCCGGCGCGACCGCGTGGCTGCTGACCGACCGCTTCCCGCGCCTGCTGATGATTGCCGTCGCCATTGGCAGCATCACCAGCTTCCTCGGCGCGTGGGCCAGCTATTACCTGGACGGCGCCACCGGCGGCATTATCGTCGTGGCCCAGACACTGCTGTTCCTGCTGGCGTTCGTCTTTGCGCCGAAGCACGGACTGCTTGCCAGCCGACGTCGGGCGCGGGAGGCACACCCATGTTGACGCTGCTTCTCGAACCGTTCCAGTTTGCGTTTATGATCAACGCGCTGCTGATTTCACTCATGGTGGCCGTGCCCTGCGCGCTGCTGTCGGTTTTTCTGGTGCTGAAAGGCTGGGCGCTGATGGGCGACGCCATGAGCCACGCGGTGTTTCCCGGCGTCGTGCTGGCCTGGATGATGGGCCTGCCGCTGGCGCTGGGCGCGTTCGTGGCCGGTCTTTTCTGCGCGGTCGCCACCGGATATCTGAAGGATAACAGTCGCATCAAACAGGATACGGTCATGGGGATCGTCTTTTCCGGCATGTTCGGCGCCGGGCTGATCCTCTATATCGCCGTCAAACCCGAGGTGCATCTCGACCACATTCTGTTCGGCGATATGCTGGGTATTAACGTGATGGACATTCTGCAAAGCGGTCTCGTCGCGGGGCTGATTGCGCTGGTGATTGGCCTGAAGTGGCGCGATTTTCTGCTGTTTTGCTTTGACTATCAGCAGGCGCAGGCGAGTGGCCTGCGCACCCGCTGGCTGCACTACGGCTTACTGTGCATGGTTTCGCTGACCATCGTCGCGACGCTGAAAGCGGTGGGGATCATTCTGTCGATTTCCCTGCTAATTGCGCCCGGCGCCGTGGCGGTGCTGATTACCCGACGCTTTCACATGGCGCTGCTGGTGGCGGTCGCCGTTTCAGCGCTGGTGTCGGTAAGCGGCGTTTATGCCTCGTTTTATCTCGACAGCGCGCCTGCGCCGACCATTGTGGTCCTGTTCGCGATGGTGTTTATCGTGACGTTTGTGGTGACCAGCGTGAAGGCTCGTCGCCAGGAGCGTGTGACAGCAGGGTGATGACCTGTTCGCCGTGCTGCTGCCAGTGCAGGCGGAAGGCGGTGCCTTCTTCAAAGCCTGCCAGTTGACGGGTCAACGCCAGCGTGAGCGTCTTGTCGTCGAGCTTAGTAACGCGGGCGCAGTCAAAACCCATCCAGGCCTGTACCTGCGGAAAGAGGGCCTTAAACAGGCTCTCTTTGGCGCTGAAGACCAGCGTCAGGGCGAGGGCGAACGGGTATCCCTGGCGGGAAAGCACAGGTTCTTCCTGCGTATCAATAATGCCGTCTTTGATTTCCCTGGCTTCGTTTTCGAAGAGGATCGTTTCACAATCGATGCCGATAAGCGCCGGGTATTGCGTGACGACGGCTATCGCCTGCGTGCCGCTGTGGGTGATGCTGCCGGAAATACCTTGCGGCCAGAGCGGTTCCCCGCTGGGGCCAATGGCGGGCATGGTGTGGTCAGGTAAGGCGTGCGCGGCGGCGATGCGGCCTGCCAGGTGGTCGGCCTTGCGTTTGCGTCCGGCGTCAGCAAGCTGCGCGTGATGGGGGAGCCAGAGGAGATCGGCGTCGGTAAAGGTGGCGGGGTCGAAAGTGATGCGGTGGAGGGTGTGGCCGGCGAGAGAAAATGTGCTGTGGGTGGTGTGCATGGTTTTTCCCTTCAGTATTGTGCGGCCTGATGCCCTCACCCCGGCCCTCTCCCATGGGGAGAGGGGGAAGTCACTGCCTTTATCAGAACCTCGTATTCACGCTCATATACCAGGTACGGCCCGGTTCATTATACGTATACGCGCCCGCACCGTACATATACGCACCCGTCGTGGTATTACCCGTGGTCTGGGCGTTACCGGCGCGCCACTGGCGCTTGTCGAAGACGTTGTCCACGCCGCCGGTCAGGCTGACGTTTTTGGTCACGTCCCAGGTCGCGCTCAGGCCAACGATGCTGTACGGGCTGACTTCGTCTTTTTCAGACCCGGTCACCGGCTGACCTTTGTAGTTGTACTTCTTCGGCTGCTGCTTGCCGTACCAGGTGAAGGTCGACTGGAGCGATACGTCCTGATGCACCTGCCAGCTCAGGGTTGAGTTCAGCGTGTACTCAGGAATGATCGACAGACGATCGCCGGTCTCCTTGTTCTTGCTTTGCAGCATGTAGGTGATGTTATTGGTCCAGTTGATGGTATCGCTGACCGGTACGTTCAGGGAGCCTTCCAGACCTTCTACTACCGCCTTCGGCACGTTTTCCCACTGGTAGATATCGGTGGTGACTTTGCCGGTGGACGTCTGGCCAATCGGCGCATAGCCCGCTTCAATCTTGTTGCGGTAGTCGTTGCGGAACCAGGTCACGCCCGCCAGCCAGCCGTCGCGTTTCCACTCCAGGCCAATCTCTTTGTTGATGCTGGTTTCCGCTTTCAGATCGTCGTTACCCATCATGTAGCAGCCCACGCCGTCGGAACTTGCGTAGCAGCCCTGGCCTTTACTGTACAGCAGATAGTTCGGGTTGGTCTGGTACAGGCTTGGCGCTTTATAGGCGCGCGCGATGCCCATCTTCAGGGTGAAGTCATCCCCCAGACCCTGCGACAGGTTCAGGGACGGGCTCCAGTTATTACCCACAATGGTGTGGTGGTCGAAGCGCAGGGCAGGGGTCAGCATGGTGCTGTCGGTCAGCTCCATGTTGTTTTCGGCAAACAGGGAGAAGATCTCCGCTGAAGTGTACGGGCTACGGTCTTCGCTCATGCCCGGAATGGTGCCGCCCTGCTGGGTTTGCGTGAAGGAGGTCGAGTCCTTCATGCGCTGCTGGTTCCACTCGGTGCCGAGCGTCAGGTTCTGGTTCACAATGAAATCAATCGGCAGGTTGATTTCGCTGTGCAGCATCACGTCGGCCAGGTCGGTATCGGTGAATTTATTGCTGTTGAACAGGCCTTCCAGACCGCCCGCTAGCCCTTCGCCCAGACGCGAGTTGCGGGTGTGCTCGTACTGCGCCCAGTTGCTGGTGGTAATGCCGTTATCCCAGCCGCCGTTCCAGGTCACCGCGAAGTTCTGACGATAGATACGGTTAGTCTCTTTACCGTAGTTCTTCTTCACCAGCCCGCTTGAGCTGTTGTCGTTGTTGGTATTCTGGGTATCGCCCGCGTAAAGGTTGTTCTGGCGGCTGTATCCCGCCTCAAACTCCAGGGACTGCATAGGCGCAAAGTCCCAGCGCACCACGCCGTTGATGTCTTTATTCTCGACCCCTTCACGGCCTGCCGGCAGCGTGTCGGCATATGCGCCGGTACGGTCAGACTGATGGCCCTGGTTAATGTCCCAGGCGTCGGCCTGGGTTTTATCCAGGTTACCGTACATGCGGAAGCTGAAATCCCCGCCCAGCGGGCCGCTCAGGCTGAAGTTAGTGCGTTTGGTGGAACCTTCGTCTTTATGCTCTGGCGCATTCAGGTAGGTGTTCCAGGAGCCGTGCCACTGGTCGTCAAATTTTTTGGTGATGATGTTCACCACGCCGCCCGCCGCACCGTTACCGTAGCGGGCAGCAGCCGGGCCACGGATCACTTCGATGCGCTCGATCATCTCCGGCGGGACCCAGCCGGTATCGCCGCGGGTATCACGCTCGCCGCGCCAGCCCAGACGGATGGAGTTGCGGCTGGTGACCGGCT
This sequence comes from Enterobacter cloacae complex sp. IR5441, assembly GCF_049238215.1. Taxonomy (NCBI): domain Bacteria; kingdom Pseudomonadati; phylum Pseudomonadota; class Gammaproteobacteria; order Enterobacterales; family Enterobacteriaceae; genus Enterobacter; species Enterobacter cloacae complex sp. IR5441. The sequence goes on along the minus strand of NZ_JBMKIA010000012.1, from coordinate 99,912 downwards.
TGCCGTCGATCAGGATCAAGGTGTTTTCCGGGCCCATGCCGCGAATGTCAATCTGACGGTTATTCCCGCGCTGGCCGCTGGTGGAGTTGCCGGTCAGGTTAACGCCCGGCATGGTGCGGATGATTTCCGCCACGTCGCGCGCGGGCGGGTTTTTGCGGATCTCGTCGGCGGTGATGGTCGACACGCCCGGCGCCTGCAAATTCTGCTCGGCGGCGGTGATCACCATGGTGTCTTCATGCTGCGCGGAGGCGGTGTTGTCGTCTGCCATGACGGGCAGCGCGACACCATAAATCCCTAAATTGACCAGCAAGGCCAGAGAGTGAATCTTCTTATTCATTGTACGTCCCGCTTTTATGGTTATTTAATGAGCGCGCTTCCCACAGCGCGGGCATTACGCTATTGCAAATGCAAATAGTTATCAATAATATTATCAATAAAATTTGCTCTGAAACAAAAAAGACTGTTAAACATGGGGTTATAAGGGTGACGGCGTTAACAACCGGAAGTGAAGCGTGGTGGCAGGCGAAAGACGGGCCGGAACGGGAACGTCATCAGGAAAACTATCGCGTGACATTCTGGTGGCGGGACCCGGCGGGAACGCAGAAAACGTCGACGGTTAAACGCGTCTGGCTCTACGTCACCGGTGTGACCGATCACCATCAAAATGCCCGTCCGCAGTCCCTTGAACGTATCCCGGATACCGACGTCTGGCAGTGGCAGGGCGAGTTCAGCCCGGAATGGCGCGGCAGCTACTGTTTTATCCCCTCCGACAATGAAAACGATTTTGCCAGCGCAGTGTTTGAAGGCGATCAGCCGGACCGCATGGCGCTGCGCGAAGGCTGGCGCAAACTATTGCCGCACGCGGTGTCCGACCCGCTGAATGCCCAGAGCTGGCGCGGCGGGCGCGGGCACGCCGTCTCGGCGCTGGAGATGCCGGAGGCGCCCGTACAGCCCGGCTGGAACCATCCCGATACCCCTTACAAAAAGCCTGTCTGCATTGAGTGGCACAGCGCGCGTCTGAAGAACCGTCGCCGCGTGTGGGTTTTTACCACCGGGGATGAAAGCCCCGAGCGCCCGCTGGCGGTGCTGCTCGACGGGCAGTTCTGGGCCGAAAGCATGCCCGTCTGGCCTGCGCTGGCGTCGCTCACCCATGAAGGCAAACTGCCGCCTGCGGTCTATGTCTTAATCGACGTGATTGACACCGCACACCGCAGCCGCGAGCTGCCGTGTAACCCTGATTTCTGGCTGGCGGTGCAGGACGAACTTCTCCCGCAGGTGAAAAGCATGGCCCCGTTCAGCGACCGCGCCGACCATACCATGGTGGCGGGTCAGAGCTTCGGCGGGCTCTCTTCCCTCTATGCGGGCCTCAACTGGCCGCAGCGTTTTGGCTGCATCCTCAGCCAGTCCGGATCCTACTGGTGGCCGCACCGCGGCGCGCAGCAGGACGGGCTGCTCATCGAACAACTCAAAGCGGGTGACAAAACCGCTCGCGGGCTGCGCATCGTCCTTGAGGCCGGGCGCAACGAGTCGCTTATTTTGCGCGCAAACCAGGCGATCCTCGCCGAACTACACACTCAGCAACCGGTTTTCTGGCGTCAGGTTGACGGCGGACACGATGCGCTTTGCTGGCGCGGTGGGCTGACGCAGGGGCTGATGACCCTCTGGCAGCCGCTTATTCAATAACGGAGTCTGTATGGAATTCAGCAATCCTTTCGATAATCCGCAGGGACAGTTCGCCATTTTGCAAAATGACCAGGGGCAGTACAGCCTGTGGCCGCAGCAGTGCGAGTTGCCCGCGGGCTGGCGCGTGGTCTGCGAACCGCAATCTCAGGAGGCGTGCCAGCAGTGGCTGGCGGAACAGTGGCAGACGCTTGAGCCGTCATGTTTTGCGGGGGAGCGCGCATGAACCGTCTCCCTCTTGTCGCCGCCCAGCCGGGGATCTGGATGGCAGAGCAGCTTTCCTCCCTGCCAAACGCCTGGAGCGTCGCGCACTACACCGAGCTGAAAGGCGCTATCGATGCGCCATTGCTGGCAAAAGCCATCGCTGAAGGCATGATGCAGGCCGACACCCTGCGGATGCGTTTTGCCGAAGATAACGGTGAGGTGTGGCAGTGGATCGATGAGGCCATGCTCCTGCCGGAGCCGTCCATCGTGCGCGTTGACTCCCACGACGCCGCCGTGGCGCTGATGGAGGCCGATCTCAACCAGAACCTGCGCGTCGACAGCGGTCAGCCGCTGGCGTTTCACCAGCTGATCCAGGTGGGAGAAAGCCACTGGTACTGGTATCAGCGGTATCATCATCTGGTGGTAGATGGCTTCAGCTTCCCTGCTATTACCCGTCAGATCACCGCCATTTACGCTGCGTGGCAGAAAGGTGAATCCACGCCGGCCTCGCCGTTTACCCCGTTCGCCGAGGTGGTGGAGGAGTATCAGCGCTATCGCGACAGCGAGGCGTATCAGCGCGACGGTGCTTTCTGGGCCGAACAACGCAAACAGCTTCCTTCTCCGGTCTCGCTCTCTTCCGCGCCGCTGCCGGGACGCGCCGCCACTACCGATATCCTGCGCCTGAAAATTGCGATGGACAGCCATGCGTTCAGTCAGCTTGCACAGATGGCAGGCCAGGCGCAGCGTACCGATCTGGCGCTTGCGCTGGTGGCGCTGTGGCTGGGCCACCTGACCGGACGGCTGGACTACGCTGCCGGGTTTATCTTTATGCGCCGCATGGGCTCCGCCGCGCTGACCGCGACCGGGCCTGTGCTCAATGTCCTGCCGCTGGCGGTGAATATTAACCCACAGGAGAGCCTGCCGACGCTGGCGCTGCGCCTGGCGAACCAGCTGAAAAAGATGCGCCGCCATCAGCGTTACGACGCCGAGCAGATCGTGCGCGACAGCGGGCGTGCCGCAGGCGATGAAGCCCTGTTTGGTCCGGTGCTGAACGTCAAGGTGTTCGATTATCAGCTGGATATCGACGCCGTGGAGGCCATTACCCACACGCTGGCGACCGGTCCGGTGAACGATCTGGAGCTGGCGCTGTTCCCGGACGAGCAGGGCGGACTGAGTATTGAGATCCTCGCCAACAGGCAGCGTTACGACGAGGCGACGCTGAAGGGACACGCGGCGCGCCTGAACGCAATGCTGACGCAGTTTGCCGCCAATCCGGACCTGCGCTGTGGCGACGTGGAAACCGTATCAGAGCAGGAATACGCCCGGCTGGCGCGCATCAACGATACCGGGCTGGCGCTGCCGTCCACCACGCTGGCGGATCTTGTGGCGGAGCAGGCGAGCAAAACGCCGGACGCCCCCGCGCTGGCGGATGCCCATACTGAACTGAACTACCGCCAGATGCGCGAGCAGGTGGTCGCGCTGGCAAACCTGCTGCGCGCGCGCGGCGTGAAGCCGGGCGACAGCGTGGCGGTGGCGCTTCCGCGCTCGGTGTTCCTGACCCTGGCGCTGCACGGGATTGTTGAAGCTGGCGCCGCCTGGCTGCCGCTGGATACCGGTTACCCGGATGACCGTCTGCGGATGATGCTGGAGGACGCGAAGCCGTCGCTGCTCATTACCACCGACGAGCAGCTTCCGCGCTTTAACAATCTGCCGATCGCCACCTTTAGTTACAACACACTATTACCGGCCACCGATGCTGAACCTCTGCGCCTGGCGAAGCCGGAGCAGACCGCGTACATCATCTTTACCTCCGGTTCGACGGGGCGTCCAAAAGGGGTGATGGTCGGCCATACCGCCATCGTTAACCGCCTGAAGTGGATGCAGGATCATTATCCACTGGCGGCGCATGACGTGGTGGCGCAGAAAACGCCGTGCAGCTTTGACGTATCGGTGTGGGAGTTCTGGTGGCCGTTTATCGCCGGGGCGAAGCTGGTGATGGCCGAGCCGGACGCGCACCGCGATCCGCAGGCAATGCAGAGTTTCTTTGCGCAGTACGGCGTGACCACCACCCACTTCGTGCCGTCGATGCTGGCGGCGTTCGTCGCCTCGCTGACGCCGGAAAACGTCGACTGTTGCAGGACGCTGAAGCAGGTGTTCTGTAGCGGCGAGGCGTTGCCGACTGCGCTGTGTCGCGAGTGGGAACAGCTCACCCATGCGCCGCTGCACAACCTCTATGGCCCGACCGAAGCGGCGGTGGATGTCAGCTGGTATCCGGCGTACGGCCCCGAGCTGGCGGCGGTGGAAGGCAACAGCGTGCCGATCGGCTTCCCGGTGTGGAATACGGGGCTGCGCATTCTGGACGCGATGATGCGCCCGGTGCCGTTCGGCGTGGCGGGGGATCTGTATCTCACCGGCATTCAGCTGGCGCAGGGGTACCTGGGACGCCCCGACCTTACCGCCAGCCGCTTTATCGCCGATCCTTTTGCCCCCGGCGAGCGAATGTACCGCACCGGGGACGTTGCCCGCTGGCTGGACAACGGCGCGGTGGAATATCTGGGCCGCAGCGACGATCAGCTGAAAATCCGCGGCCAGCGCATCGAGCTGGGCGAAATCGACCGGGCGATGCTCGCGTTGCCGGATGTGGCCCAGGCGGTGGCGCACGCCTGCGTGTTCAACCAGGCGGCTGCCACGGGCGGCGATGCCCGCCAGCTGGTGGGATACGTTGTCTCTGAATCCGGCTTACCGCTGGATCGCGACGCGCTGCTTGCATCACTTAAAGCCCAGCTGCCACCGCATATGGTGCCGGTGGTGCTGCTGCAAATCAGCGCGCTGCCGTTAAGCGCCAACGGCAAGCTGGATCGCAAGGCGCTGCCGCTGCCGGAGCTGACCAGCAAAACTTCCGGTCGCGCGCCCGAGACGCAAACCGAAGTCGCCGTGGCGCAGGCGTTTTCTGCCCTGCTGGGCTGCGCGGTGAACGATATCGAAGCCGATTTCTTTGCCCTCGGCGGCCACTCGCTGCTGGCGATGCGCCTCGCGGCTCAGCTCAGCCGTGCGTTCAGCCGCAAGGTCACGCCGGGGCAGATTATGGTCGCCTCGACGGTGAGCAAGCTTAGCGCCCTGCTGGACTCGCAGATGAGCGACGAGCAGGCGCAGCGTCTGGGGTATGAAACCGTTCTCCCGCTGCGTGAAAGCAACGGCCCCACGCTGTTTTGCTTCCATCCGGCGTCCGGCTTTGCCTGGCAGTTTAGCGTCCTGGCGCGCTACCTCAGCCCGCGCTGGTCAATCGTCGGCATTCAGTCTCCCCGGCCTGAGGGGCCGATGCAGCAGTGTGCGGATCTCGATGCGGTGATCGAACATCATCTGAACACGTTGCGTAAGCAACAGCCACAGGGGCCGTATTATCTGTTCGGCTATTCCCTCGGCGGCACGCTGGCGCAGGGCATTGCGGCGCGTCTGCGCGAGCAGGGTGAAGACGTAGCGTTCCTCGGCCTGCTGGATACCTGGCCGCCGGAAACCCAGAACTGGGCGGAGAAAGAGGCCAACGGCCTCGATCCGGAGGTGCTGGCGGAAATTGAGCGCGAACGCCAGGCGTTTATCGCTGCCCAGCAGGGGCAGGGCTCCAGCGAGTTGTTTAACGCCATTGAAGGCAACTATGCGGACGCGGTGCGGCTGCTCACCACGGCGCACAGCGCGCGGTTTGACGGTAAAGCGACGCTGTTTGTCGCCGAGCGAACGCGAACCCTGGATCCGCAGGCCGCGTGGGCGCCGTGGGTGGATGAGCTGGAGGTGTACAGCCAGGACTGCGCCCACGTGGATATCATTTCACCGCAGGCGTTTGAAAAGATTGGGCCGGTACTGAAGGAAATTTTTGGATAGTGCAAATGCCCGGTGGCGCTGCGCTTACCGGGCCTACGGGAGCGAAATGTAGGCCGGGTAAGGCGTAGCCGCCACCCGGCAATTACCGCCGACCCAACGGCACCACCAACGGCGTACCCGCCACCGGATCCTCAATAATCATGCAGCGCATGCCGTAGATCCGCGCGATCAGATCCGGCGTCACAATCTCTTTCGGCGCGCCCTGCGCCACAATCTCGCCGTCGCGCAACGCAATCAGATGCGTCGCGTAGCGGCACGCCTGGTTTAAGTCGTGCAGCACTGCCGCCAGGGTGTACCCCTGCGTACGGTTCAGTTCGCTCAGCAGTTCCAGCAGGTCAATCTGATGGCTGATATCCAGCCAGGTCGTCGGCTCGTCCAGCAGCATGATGGAGGTCTCCTGCGCCAGCACCATCGCGATCCACGCGCGCTGGCGCTGTCCGCCGGAGAGGGTATCGACGCTTTGCTGGGCCAGATCGGTGATGCCCGTCGCCTGCATCGCGCGCTTCACGGCCTCGTCGTCCTCCTTGCGCCAGCGGGTAAACAGCGGCTGGTGCGGGTAGCGCCCGCGGGAGACCAGCTCCTGCACGGTAATATCCCCCGGCGTGGTGGCGTTTTGCGCCAGCAGCCCAATTCGGCGCGCCACCTCTTTGCTGGCGAAGCGCTGGATCTGCTCCCCGTCGAGGAACACGCTGCCCTCAACCGGCGACATCAGGCGGCTCAGCGTGCGCAGCAATGTCGATTTGCCGCAGCCGTTTGGCCCGATAATGGCGGTGAAGTGGCCGTCCGGAATGGCAACGGATAAGTCCCGGGCAATGATTTTTTTACCGTAGCCGAGGGTCAAGTTTTCGCCGCGCAAGCGGGGTGTTGAATCTGTCATTTCTTGCGTGACTCCTGAACGAGCAAGACGATGAGGTAAATCCCGCCGAGGCTGACGGTCACCACGCCCACCGGCAGTTGATAAGGCGTAAACAGCCGCTGAGCGCAGAGATCGGCGGCCAGCAGTAATACTGCGCCGCACAGCGCTGCCTGGGTTAATCCCCAGCGCGCGGTGCCGCTAAGTCGCCGCGCGATATGCGGCGCGACAAGGGCAATAAACGAGATCGGCCCGGCGATGGCGGTAGACGCTGCGGTCAGCAAGACCGCCACCAGCATCAGCATCAGGCGCGAGCGCTCTACGCTCACGCCCAGCGCGCAGGCGCTGTCGTCGCCCATCTCCAGCAGCCGCATGCGCCTGACCAGCAGCAGCGCGCCAATAAACATCAGGATAATCAGCGGCGCGGCGGGCCAGGTTTTTCCCCACGTCAGACCGTTGAGGGAACCGGCGTACCACAGCCCGGCGGAGAGTGCGGTTTCCAGCGACGCCTGTAGCAGAAGCCAGGTGTTAAACGCCATCAGCATCGCGCGGATGCCGATCCCGATGATGATCAGGCGGAAGGTGTCGATGCCGTTGCGCCAGGCCAGGGCCCAGATAAGCAGGGAGGTGAGAATGCCGCCCGCCATCGCCGTAAAGGTAATGGCCATGAGATGCTGCCCGAACAGCACCATCGCCACCAGCACGCCGCTCCACGCGCCGGTATTCAGGCCCATCACGTCCGGGCTGCCGAGGGGGTTACGCATCAGCGACTGGAATATTGCGCCGCTGACGCCAAGCGCTGCGCCAACCAGGATCGCCATCGCCACACGCGGCAGTCGCCATTCGGTGACCACCATGGTGATGTTACGTGGCGCGCTGCCGGTGAGAGCGTGAAAGACCTGCGCGAAATCAAGCGTTACGGCACCGCTTTGCAGGCTCCAGACCGCCAGCAGCAGACTGGCGACGACCAGCAGGGCGACGCTGGTGAGTAATCGACGGGACGGGGCCATCATGCGCCACCCCCGCGTCTGCGTCGTACCAGGAAGATCAGCACCGGCGCGCCGATAAAGGCGCTGACCACCGAGACGCGCAATTCACCCGGCACCAGCAGGCGGCCCAGTACGTCGGCAAACAGCAGCAGGGCAGGGGTCGCCAGCAGCGTGACCGGCAGTGACCAGCGGTGATCCGCCCCCACCAGCCAGCGCGCCATGTGCGGCATCATCAGGCCGATAAAGGCAATCGGCCCGACGACGGCGGTCGCGCTGCCGCACAGCACGGTGATGACAAGCAGGCCCGTCAGCTGCGTGCGCGCCACGCGGTTGCCGAGGGCGGTCGCGGTGTCGCTGCCGAGGCTCAGGCTGTTGAGCGCCCGGCTTAAACACAGCGCTACGGCGGCAGAGATAAACACCGGGAATGCCACCACTTTCAGGGTATCAAGGGTACGGATATCCAGCGAACCGGCCTGCCAGAAGCGCAGCTGGTCATACACGTCCGGGTTGAGCAGGGCGATGCCGTTCGATAAGCCTTCCAGCACCGCCGCGAGCGCCACGCCCGCCAGTGTCAGACGTACCGGGCTGAGCTGTCCGCCGCCCTGGCTGCCGGTAAAGGCCACCACCAGCGAGGCGGCCAGCGCGCCGCAGAAGGCCATCACCAGCTGTTCAGACGGAGAGGTGAAACCAAACAGCGCCGCGCCGAGCACAATGGCGAAACTGGCACCAGAGTTCACGCCGAGAATGCCAGGGTCCGCCAGCGGGTTGCGGGTGAGGGTTTGCATCAGGGCACCGGCAAGCCCGAGTGCGCCACCGGCCAGCAGGCCGGCAAGGGTGCGGGGCAGCCGGGCGTCGAGCACGATAATGCAGTCGGCGCTCTGGCAGGTACCGGAGAGTGCATCGACAATAACGGACGCGGGCAGCGGCTTCGCGCCAACCAGCAAACTGAGTGCAATCGCAAGGATCAACAGCAGCAATAAAACGGGCACGGCTACGGCGCGCACCGCGGAAGAGGAAAACGACATAGCAACGTCCATGATGTGATAATGATAGTAATTATCGTTATCTATCTTATTTGGCTATGTTAGCATGTGCGCCCATGGAAATGGTAGACCGATACCTCAAGGCCTTGTCATGAATCAAAAATCCTGGCTGCTCAACCTCAGCCTGCTGAAAACGCACCCGGCGTTTCGAGCGGTTTTTATCGCCCGCTTTATCTCCATTTTATCCCTCGGCCTGCTCGGGGTCGCCGTGCCGGTACAGATCCAGACCATGACCCACTCCAGCTGGCTGGTGGGGTTATCCGTCACCTTAACCGGCGGGGCGATGTTTATCGGCCTGATGGTGGGCGGCGTACTGGCGGACCGCTACGAGCGTAAAAAACTGATCCTGCTGGCGCGCGGCACCTGCGGGGTGGGCTTTGTCGGGCTGTGTCTGAACGCAATGCTGCCGGAGCCGTCGCTGATGGCGATTTATGCCCTGGGCCTGTGGGACGGCTTTTTTGCCTCGTTAGGCGTGACGGCGCTGCTGGCGGCCACGCCCGCGCTGGTCGGGCGCGAGAACCTGATGCAGGCGGGGGCGATCACCATGCTCACCGTGCGTCTGGGATCGGTGATTTCGCCGATGGTCGGCGGCCTGCTGCTGGCGACCGGCAACGTGGCGTGGAACTACGGCCTTGCCGCGGCGGGAACCTTTATCACCACCCTGACGCTGCTGCGTCTGCCGCTCCTGCCACCGCCGCCGCAGCCGCGCGAGCATCCGCTGAAGTCCCTGATGGCCGCGATTCGTTTTCTGTTCAGCAACCCGCTGATTGGCGGCATTGCGCTGCTCGGCGGCCTGCTGACGATGGCGAGCGCCGTGCGCGTGTTGTACCCGGCGCTGGCGGGCGAGTGGCAGATGAGCGCCTCAGAGATTGGGGTGCTGTACGCCGCCATTCCGCTCGGCGCCGCGTGCGGGGCGCTGACCAGCGGAAACCTGGCGCAGAGCGCGAGACCGGGGTTAATCATGCTGGTGGCGACGCTGGCCTCGTTTATCGCGATTGGTTTCTTCAGCCTGATGCCGGTGTGGGCGCTGGGGGTGATGTGTCTGGTGATTTTTGGCTGGCTGAGCGCGGTCAGCTCTCTTTTACAGTACACCCTGATCCAGACCCAGACGCCGGAAGGGATGCTCGGGCGCATTAACGGCCTGTGGACGGCGCAGAACGTCACGGGCGATGCGATTGGCGCAGCGATCCTCGGCGGGCTGGGAGCGATAATGACCCCGGTGGCGTCGGCGAGCAGCAGCGGGTTTGTGTTAGCCGTGGTTGGCGTAATTTTATTGGCGGTTTTGGTGGAGTTGCGTCGGTTCAGGCAGAACCTGTAGGTCGGGTAAGGCGTAGCCGCCACCCGACAAAACGCCCGGTGGCGCTGCGCTTACCGGGCCTACGGGAAACGTGCCACTTATTTAAAAATTGAATTCAAACGCTGCAACACCAACAACGCGCTGTAATAATCCAGGCGGAACGTCTCCGTTCCCAGCGCCCAGACGCGCTTGTTCTTGACCGACGGCAGATGCGCCAGCAGCGGATTGGCGTAAATCGCGTCCACGTCTTTCTGGTCGCCGGCAAACACGAACAGCCCTTCGCCGTTCAGCCCCGTCGCCAGGTTTTCCCCGCCCAGCTGAATAATGTCGTGACGCTTGCCCTGGCTTTGCGAGGTGTGCAATCCATCAGGTAACGCTGCCAGCGTGAAGCCCAGCTGGTGCAGCAGCTTGCCCTGAGCCGAGTCTGTCGTCCACAGGTTCGCCGTGTGCGCCGCGGCGGTGTAGACGATGGCGTTCACCGGCTGCGGCGGCAGCTTCATCTGCTGCTTCACCTGGGCGAGCTGTTTATCGAAGGCAGCGATGCGCTCTGCGGCCTGTGTTTCCTGCCCGGTGATCGTCCCCAGCTGGGTCAGCAGTTCCTGCCAGCTTTTGTCGTCGTAGTTAATGATAAGCGTCGGGGCGATGGCGGAAAGCTGATCGTAGAGTGCCAGCGCGGAATCCCCGCCGGTGGCGCTGATCAAAATCAGGTCCGGCATCTGGGCCGCGACGGCTTCGGCGCTCGGCTCGCCGATGTACAGCCGGGCAACCTTACGCTGTTTCGCGATATCGCCCCACTGACGTAAAAAGCCCTGTGCATCCGCCACGCGGTTGTTTGGCGTGGTGGCTCCGCTGGCAATAACCGGGGCGTCAATGGCCAGCAGGGAGCCGGTTAGGGTCACGCTGGTGGAAACAATGCGCGTCGGTTTGCTCTCAAGCGTATGAACGCCGCGGCTGTCTGTAACCTGACGCGGCCAGTCGGCGGCCGTCGCTGAGGTTAGTCCTAAAACAAAAAGTCCTGTTAAAAGAAAGGCATTACGGCAAACGGCAGGGAGTTTCACAGAGCGGCATCCTGTTTTTGTTGAAGTTAATGCTTCTCATTTTCATGATTGCGGGGAAGGGATGCAAGCGTTAGTCGCACAAGTTGTTTGCTCTGCGGTTGACACCAGGGCGATGTGGGATTAGGTTAGCAGACGAAAATATAAATGATAATCATTATTACTGCTTTTATCATTTTAGGAGGATGATATGGATACGTCATTGGCTGAGGACCTTCAGCACACCGCGACCACGCTGCAATCAGACAGCTTTTTCTATATGTCGCCCTATCGCAGTTTTACCACGTCAGGCTGTTTTGCCCGTTTTTCTGAACCCGCCGTCGGCGGTGACGATCCGGCGGGCCCCTTTCAGCAGAAATTAGCTCAGGCTTTCCAGAATGCGAAAAACAGCGGCATTGCCCATCCGGTGATGGTAGGGGCGATCCCCTTCGATACCCGCAAACCGTCATCGCTGTTTATTCCGCAACGCTGGCAAACCTTCTCCCGCCCGGCGCGTCAGCAGTCCGCACGCTACGCCTCCGGCGCGCAGACGCTGAACGTGCAACAACGCACCGAGATCCCGCCGCAGCCGGTTTTCGAGGAGATGGTCGCTCGCGCCGCGTCGCTCACCGCCACGCCGCAGGTGAATAAGGTGGTACTGTCGCGCCTGATTGATATCGCCACCGACAAACAGATTGATAGCAGCGCGCTGATGGAGCGTCTTATCGCCCAGAACCCGGCGAGCTTTAACTTCCACGTACCGCTGGAAGACGGCGGCGTGCTGCTGGGCGCCAGCCCGGAACTGCTGCTGCGTAAAGAGGGCGCGCACTTTAGCTCGCTGCCGCTGGCGGGCTCTGCGCGCCGTCAGCCGGACGATGTGCTGGATCGCGAAGCGGGCACTAAGTTGCTGGCCTCCGAAAAAGACCGTCACGAGCACGACCTGGTAACGCAGGCGATGAAAACCATTCTGGAACCGCGCAGCCATCATCTGACCATGCCGGCTTCCCCGCAGCTGATCACCACGCCGACGCTGTGGCATCTGGCGACGCCGGTAGAAGGTGACGCGCGTGAAAACGAGAACGCCCTGACGCTGGCCTGCCTGCTGCACCCGACGCCAGCGCTGAGCGGCTTCCCGCATCAGGCGGCAAAAGAGCTGATTGCCGAGCTGGAGCCGTTCGATCGTGAGCTGTTCGGCGGCATCGTCGGCTGGTGCGACAGCGAAGGGAACGGCGAGTGGGTGGTAACTATCCGCTGCGCGCGACTGCATCAAAATACCGTTCGCCTGTTTGCCGGCGCGGGCATTGTGCCTGCTTCCTCTCCGGTAGGCGAGTGGCGCGAGACGGGCGTGAAGCTCTCCACCATGCTCAACGTGTTTGGTTTGCACTAAGGAATACTCATGACCATCCCTTTTACCCGCTGGCCTGAGGAGTTTGCCCGCCGCTACCGTGAAAAAGGCTACTGGCAGGATCGGCCGCTGACCCACATCCTGACGGACCATGCGGACAACGATGCGGTCGCGATAATTGACGGCGATCGCCGCATCACCTACCGCGCGTTTAATCAGGCGGTGACGAATCTGGCGTCTGTCCTTCAGGCGCAGGGGCTGCATCGCGGCGAGACAGCGCTGGTGCAGCTCGGCAACGTGGCCGAGTTCTACATCACCTTCTTCGCGCTGCTGCAAATCGGCGTCGCACCGGTCAACGCGCTCTTTAGCCATCAGCGCAGCGAACTCAACGCCTACGCGGAGCAGATCAAACCCGCCGTGCTGATTGCCGACCGCGACCACACGCTGTTCGCGGGTGATGATTTTCTCAATACCTTTGTGGATGCGCATCGCTCGGTACGCGTTGTGCTGCTACGCGGCGATAAGGGCGAACACGCGCTGGAGGCGGCGATTGCACGCCCGGCGGACAATTTCATCCCGAACCCGACGCCCGCCGACGAAGTGGCGTTCTTCCAGCTCTCCGGCGGCAGCACCGGCACGCCGAAGCTGATCCCGCGTACGCACAACGACTACGACTACAGCATCCGTCGCAGCAACGAAATCTGCGGTATCACTGCGCACACCCGCTATCTGAACGCGCTTCCTGCGGCGCATAACTACGCCATGAGCTCGCCGGGATCGTTAGGCGTTTTCACGGCGGGCGGCTGCGTGGTGCTGGCTAACGATCCGAGCGCCACGCTCTGCTTCCCGCTGATTGAGCAGCATCAGATAAACGTCACCTCACTGGTGCCGCCCGCGGTCAGCCTGTGGTTGCAGGCGATTGCCGACGGCGCGGGGAACGCCCAGCTGAAATCCCTCGAACTGCTCCAGGTAGGCGGCGCACGTCTCTCCGCCACGCTTGCGGCACGTATTCCGGCGGAAATTGGCTGCCAGCTTCAGCAGGTGTTTGGCATGGCGGAAGGGCTGGTGAACTACACCGCCCTCGACGATGCGCCGGAGCGCATCATCAATACCCAGGGCCGCCCGATGTGCCCGGACGATGAAGTGTGGGTGGCGGACGAGGACGGCAACCCGCTGCCGCGCGGGGAAGTCGGGCGTCTGATGACGCGCGGCCCTTACACCTTCCGCGGCTATTTCAATAGCCCGGAACACAACGCCAGCGCCTTTGATGCCAACGGTTTCTACTGCTCGGGCGATCTGATCGCCATCGATGAGCAGGGTTACATCACCGTGCAGGGGCGCGAGAAAGATCAGATCAACCGCGGTGGCGAGAAGATCGCCGCCGAAGAGATCGAAAACCTGCTGCTGCGCCACGACGCGGTGATCCACGCCGCGCTGGTGAGCATGGAGGACAGCCTGCTGGGCGAAAAAAGCTGCGCGTACCTGGTGGTGAAACAGCCCCTGCGCGCGGTGGAGGTGCGCCGCTTCCTGCGCGAGCAGGGCGTCGCCGAATTTAAGCTGCCGGACCGCGTGGAGAGCGTGGATGCGCTTCCGCTCACGCCGGTCGGCAAAGTTGATAAGAAACAGTTGCGCCTGTGGCTTGCTGAACGCGCCCGGGGCTGAGGAACAGAGAATGGCCATTCCAAAATTAACCGCATACGCGCTGCCAACCGCCGCCGAACTGCCGACCAGTAAAGTGAACTGGGCGTTTGAACCGGAGCGCGCCGCGCTGCTGATCCACGATATGCAGGAGTACTTCCTGAACTTCTGGGGCGAAAATAGCGACATGATGCAGCAGGTAGTGGCGAACATCGCTAAACTGCGCGCGTACTGCAAAGAGCACAATATTCCGGTGTACTACACCGCGCAGCCGAAAGATCAGAGCGACGAAGACCGCGCCCTGCTGAACGATATGTGGGGGCCGGGCCTGACTCGCTCACCGGAGCAGCAGCGCATCGTCGCTGAGCTGACCCCGGACGAAGCGGACACCGTGCTGGTGAAGTGGCGCTACAGCGCGTTTCACCGCTCGCCGCTGGAGCAGATGCTTAAAGAGACCGGGCGCAACCAGCTTTTGATCACCGGCGTGTACGCCCACATCGGCTGCATGACCACCGCCACCGACGCCTTTATGCGCGACATCAAACCGTTCTTTATCGCCGACGCGCTGGCGGATTTCACCCGCGACGAGCACCTGATGTCGCTGAAATACGTGGCAGGACGTTCGGGCCGCGTGGTGATGACCGACGAGCTGCTGCCGTCCGTTCCGACAACGAAAGCCGCGCTGCGTGAGCTGATCCTGCCGCTGCTGGACGAGTCCGACGAGCCGATGGATGACGAAAACCTGATCGACTACGGTCTGGATTCAGTGAGGATGATGGCGCTGGCCGCCCGCTGGCGCAAAGTGCACGGCGACATTGATTTCGTGATGCTGGCAAAAAATCCGACCCTCGATGCCTGGTGGGCGCTGCTCTCCCGCGAGGTGAAGTGATGGCTTTTGATTTCACCGGTAAAACGGTCTGGGTGACGGGCGCGGGCAAGGGCATTGGTTATGCGACCGCGCTGGCATTTGTGGAGGCCGGGGCGCAGGTGACCGGGTTCGATCTGGCTTTCCCTCACGGCGAATATCCGTTTGCCACCGAAACGCTGGACGTGGCGGATGCGGCGCAGGCGAGTGACGTCTGCGGGCGTTTGCTCAGCAGCCTTGAGCGGCTCGATGTGCTGGTTAACGCGGCGGGCATTCTGCGTATGGGCGCGACGGATCAGCTCTCGCAGGAGGACTGGCAGCAGACCTTTGCGGTCAACGTCGGCGGCGCGTTCAACCTGTTCCAGCAGACGATGGGCCAGTTCCGTCATCAGCAGGGGGGGCGATTGTGACGGTGGCCTCTGACGCGGCGCACACGCCGCGCATCGGCATGAGCGCCTACGGCGCGTCGAAAGCGGCGCTGAAAAGCCTGGCGCTGACCGTCGGGCTGGAGCTGGCGGGCAGCGGCGTACGCTGTAACCTGGTGTCGCCGGGTTCAACGGATACCGACATGCAGCGCACCCTGTGGACCAGCGATGATGCGGAACAGCGGCGCATTCGCGGCTTTGGCGAGCAGTTCAAGCTCGGCATTCCGCTCGGTAAAATTGCCCGTCCACATGAGATTGCTGCGACCGTGCTGTTCCTGGCATCCGATGCCGCCAGCCATATCACCTTGCAGGATATCGTGGTGGACGGCGGCTCCACGCTGGGGGCGTAATGATCTGGAAACGTCATTTAACGCTCGAGGAGCTGAACGCCACCAGCCTGAATACGATGGTGGGGCACCTTGGCATCGTCTATACCCGCCTCGGGGACGATACGCTGGAAGCGGAGATGCCGGTGGATGCCCGCACCCACCAGCCGTTTGGCCTGCTGCATGGCGGCGCCTCGGCGGCGCTGGCGGAAACGCTGGGCTCAATGGCCGGTTTTCTGATGACCCGTGACGGGCAGAACGTGGTGGGCACGGAACTGAATGCCACGCACCACCGCGCGGTCTCTCACGGTAAGGTACGCGGCGTGTGTCAGCCGCTGCATCTGGGCCGTTCCAGCCAGAGCTGGGAGATCGTGGTGTTCGACGAGCAGGGGCGGCGGTGCTGTACCTGTCGGTTGAGTACGATGGTGTTGGGGTAAGTCATTCAGCTGAAAGTGATCGGCTTAACACTGTGGTGTAAATCTCTGGTTTGACCACGCATTATTGCGTTTCAAAGTTGTTAAATTTTATCCGTTGTTCTAGAAACAAAATGTAACATATCACTGTTTCACAACAACGGACAACAACTATGAACAACTCAGGGAAATACCTTACGTGGGCGGTGCTCTCCGTGGTGGGAGCCTTTGCCCTGGGCTATATCGCCCTCAACCGGGGGGAGCAGATCAACGCGCTGTGGATCGTCGTCGCCTCCGTCTGCATTTATCTGATCGCATACCGTTTTTATGGCCGCTATATCGCGAAGACGGTACTGGGCGTAGACGGCACGCGCATGACGCCGGCCGTGCGTCATAACGACGGGCTGGACTACGTGCCGACCGATAAAAAAGTGCTGTTCGGTCACCATTTCGCGGCGATTGCCGGGGCAGGCCCGCTGGTGGGGCCGGTACTGGCCGCGCAGATGGGCTACCTGCCAGGGATGATCTGGATCCTCGCGGGGGTGGTGCTGGCGGGCGCGGTGCAGGACTTCATGGTGCTGTTCGTCTCCACCCGCCGCGACGGTCGTTCGCTGGGTGAGCTGGTGAAAGAGGAGATGGGCGCAACCGCCGGGGTGATTGCGCTGGTGGCGACCTTTATGATCATGGTGATCATCCTCGCGGTGCTGGCGATGATCGTGGTGAAAGCCTTGACCCACAGCCCGTGGGGAACCTATACCGTCGCCTTCACCATTCCGCTGGCGCTGTTTATGGGGATCTATATCCGCTATCTGCGTCCGGGGCGCATTGGTGAAGTTTCAGTTATTGGCCTGGTGTTCCTGGTGTTTGCCATTATCTCCGGCGGCTGGGTAGCGGAAAGCCCGACCTGGGCGCCGTTCTTCGACTTCACCGGCGTGCAACTGACCTGGATGCTGGTGGGCTACGGCTTTGTGGCGGCGGTGCTGCCGGTGTGGCTGCTGCTGGCCCCGCGTGACTACCTCTCCACCTTCCTGAAAATCGGCACCATCGTCGGGCTGGCGATCGGCATTCTGATTATGCGCCCGACCCTGACCATGCCTGCGCTGACCAAATTTATTGACGGCACCGGCCCGGTCTGGACCGGCAACCTGTTCCCGTTCCTGTTTATCACCATCGCCTGCGGCGCGGTGTCGGGCTTCCACGCGCTGATCGCCTCCGGAACCACGCCGAAGATGCTGGCGAATGAAAATCAGGCCTGCCTGATTGGCTACGGCGGCATGCTGATGGAATCCTTCGTGGCGATTATGGCGCTGGTTTCGGCCTGTATTATTGACCCGGGCGTTTACTTTGCGATGAACAGCCCAATGGCGGTACTGGCCCCGGCCGGCACCGTTGACGTGGTTGCCTCTGCCGCGCAGGTGGTCAGCGGCTGGGGCTTTGCGATTACCCCTGAAACGTTGACGCATATCGCTAATGAGGTCGGCGAGCAGTCAATTATCTCCCGCGCAGGCGGGGCGCCAACGCTGGCGGTGGGCATGGCCTACATTCTGCACGGCGCGCTGGGCGGGCTGATGGATGTCTCGTTCTGGTATCACTTCGCCATTCTGTTCGAGGCGCTGTTTATTCTGACGGCGGTGGATGCCGGTACGCGTGCGGCGCGCTTTATGTTGCAGGATCTGCTGGGGGTGATCTCCCCGAACCTGAAGCGTACCGATTCACTCCCGGCTAACCTGCTGGCGACGGCGCTGTGCGTGCTGGCGTGGGGCTACTTCCTGCATCAGGGCGTGGTCGATCCGCTCGGCGGGATTAACACCCTGTGGCCGCTGTTCGGGATCGCCAACCAGATGCTGGCGGGCATGGCCCTGATGCTCTGTGCCGTAGTCCTGTTCAAGATGAAGCGCCAGCGTTACGCATGGGTGGCGCTGGTGCCAACGGCGTGGCTGCTGATCTGTACCCTGACCGCGGGCTGGCAGAAAGCCTTCAGCCCGGACAATAAGGTGGGCTTCCTGGCGATCGCCAACAAGTTCCAGGCGATGATCGACAGCGGTAAGATCCCGGCACAGTACACCGAATCTCAACTGTCGCAGCTGGTGTTTAACAACCGTCTGGACGCCGGGCTGACCATCTTCTTTATGGTGGTGGTTGTGGTGCTGGCGTTGTATTCTCTGAAAACCGCGCTGGCGGCTTTGAAAGTCGACAAACCGACGGCGAAAGAGACGCCGTATGAGCCAATGCCTGAGAACCTGGACGAGATTGTCACCCAGGCGAAAGGGGCGCATTAACCCGTGTGCCGGGTGGCGGCTTCGCCTTACCCGGCCTACATTTCCTGTGAGATCAGAACTATGTTCGACACCCTTTCCAAAGCAGGTAAATACCTGGGCCAGGCCGCTAAAATGATGATTGGCGTGCCGGATTACGACAACTACGTCGAGCATATGCGCGTCAACCACCCGGACCAGACGCCCATGACCTACGAAGAATTTTTCCGCGACCGTCAGGACGCCCGCTACGGCGGCAAGGGCGGGGCGAAGTGCTGTTAACCCTCTTTTGGTAAATAGAGGCTGATCTGCTCCTGTTTACAGCCGTAAATTGCCGCCAGCTTTTCGCGGGTGCGCTTTTGCGGTCGGGAGTCCAGCGCTTCCAGCTGTGACACGGCGGACTGGCTGATGCCAAGCTTCTCCGCCACCTCCTGCTGGGACATGCCGCGTAAAATGCGCCAGGCGGCCTGTAGGCTGACGTTTTGCCAGGTCATGATGCTGCATACTTCTCCGGGCAATTCCACGTCATCCAGACTATCGTGTTCGACTTCAATATCCTCCAGATCGTCGTCGGTTTCGTCGTCAATTTCTGACATCTGTAAGAGCATACGAAAATATTCGTGATAGGGAATAACGGCGTACTGCGTTTTCCCGTTATCATCCTTGATTAGCTGAACAGCCATAGGTGGCACTCTCCTCATGCAGGTAAGTCGTTGAAGTTCTGCGCTTGACGGCCAAAACATAACAATGGTTATCAGGATTGTCCCGAAGCGTATAGACGATGCGGTAATCGCCTACGCGAAGCCGGAAATGATCTTCGGTCGCCGATATTTTTTTGATATCTGGCCGGGGAGCCGAGCGGTCATCCAGCTCAGTAAGCTTTACCTCAATGCGACGCTGATACCGCTCGTCAATTCTGGAAAATGCCTTTTTTGCACCATTGGACCAGACAATCTTCATCCGTACCTCCACTGTACGCCCACACAAAATATAAGGAAATAATAAGACTATTAGATAAATTCCGAATTTCTAATGGGGTACTGTAGAGCGGAGAAAAAACGGGTGAAAGCGGCAAAACGCGAATCGTCGAGGCGCCTCGAACAGGCCTCTGCCGGGCGACAGAGGCTTGCAGAAAAAGATGCGATCAGGCGTTCAAACCGCCGTCCACGTCCAGACCGGTGCCGGAAATTTGCCCCGCAGCCCCAGCCCACGACTGGCGCCAGTAACCAGCGCCTTTTTACCTGTTAAATCGATCTGCATGATGACCTCGTTGCAAGAGTGGAGAGAATCATCATTAGGTATAGCCCGTCGGCGCGATTAACGGCTGAAGGATTCCACCTTCTCAAACGCGGCGCGCAGCACCTCAGGCGTTAACGTCACCGGCAGATAGTGAATCGACTCCACCGGGCGCAGGGTGTGGGCAATGACCTTATCCAGCTCGTCGCGGTTGTGAATATCGACGTCCAGCTCGCGAAGCGTGGTCGGCAGATTGAAGCGCTGGTACGCCGCCACCAGCTGCGCCAGCACGTCGTCCTGACCGAGCAGGGCGCTCTGCACCAGAATGCCGTAGGCCACCTTGGTGCCGTGCAGGTATTTTTCCGTCTGCGGCAGCACGGTTAAGCCGTTGTGCACCGCGTGCGCCGCCGCCACGCGGGTATAGCGCTCACCCAGACCGCCGACCATTCCGCCTCCGGCAATAATCGCATCCACCACGTCCCGGAACGCCTGCGTCTGTTCGCCGCGCTGCTGATCCGCAAGCGCTTCTTCGCTGCGTTCCAGCAGCACGTCACGGATCGCCAGCGCACCGTTCAGGCCAAGACGCACGGTCAGCGGCAGACTCTCAGGTTGAGGGGCGAGCACCGCCGCTTCGTACCACTTCGCCAGCGTATCGCCGATGCCCGCCAGCAGGTATTCCGCCGGGGCGTTAAGGATGATCTGCGGCTCCACCAGCACCAGAAAGTTGGCGTCGTCAAAAATCTCAAACTGTAGCGCCTGACCGGCATCGTTGTACCAGACGGAGAGCGGGGTCCACGCCGCGCAGGTGGCGGCGATAGTGGGAATGCCTACGAACGGCACGCCCAGACGACGCGCCACGGCCTTGACGGTATCCATTACCGCACCGCCGCCCACGCCAATCACCACGCTGGTTTCACTACCCGACTCGTTCACCAGATGGGTGACGTCACGCTCGCTGCAATGGCCCTTAAACAGCAGATGTTTTGCCCCCGTCGCGTTAAAACTCTGCGGCAGATAAGGGCGTGCGCCCTCGATTGCCCGCTCGCCGTAGATCCACACCGCGCGGGAAAGCTGTTCCGGAGTAAAGAAATCATCCAGGTGGGCAAGGCTTCCCGGATGAGAGAAGTAGTTCGCCGGGCCGGGCACGACGCGGATATCGGTGTTGCTCATGAAGTTGTCCTTTTTTAGCAAGCGCTAACCCGATGTTATGTCTGGACATCCGGATGGCTAATAATATTTTGCTTTAACTTATGCCTTTTACGTCGTTGTCAGTCAACAAGAGCTGTGAAAAATTCGCTAAATCAGAAGAGTAATGAAGGATTTACGCGGATGGTTTCCAGTCGCCTTGAGATGCGCGGTATCAGCCTGGCCTTTTCCGGCTTTCAGGCCCTGTCGCGCGTGGATTTCACCCTGAACGGCGGGTCGGTGCATGCGCTGACCGGCGCCAACGGCGCGGGGAAATCGACGCTGATGGCGGTGCTGTGCGGGACGCACGATCGTTATGAAGGCGAAATCTGCATTAACAACCAGCCGGTAAGTATCCGCGAGCCGCTGGACGCCAAACGGCTGGGTATCCATCTTGTGCAGCAGGAGGTGGATGTGGCGCTCATCCCCGGGTTAAGCATTGCCGAAAACATCATGCTCGACCAGTTGGCGCATCCGGGGCACCGCTACAGCTGGCGCGCGGTTCGTCAGCAGGCGCGGCAGGCGCTGGCGCAGCTGGATGTTTCGCTCGACGTACGCCGCTCCATCGACAGTTGCACGCTGGCTGAAAAACAGCAGATTTTGCTGGCGCGGGCGCTCTCGCACCACTGCCGTTTTCTCATCCTTGATGAGCCCACCGCGCCGCTGGACGCGCACGAGAGTGAGCGTCTGTTTGCGGTAGTAAGACGTCTGCAACAGCAGGGTATCGGCGTGGTGTTTATCTCTCACCGCATTCACGAGCTGAAGGCCATCTGCGACACCCTGACGGTGCTGCGCGACGGCAGGCTGATTGAGTCCGGCCCGATGGCGGATCTGAGCGGCGAAGCGATTGTTGAGAAGATGCTCGGCCACGAGCTGAGCGATATCTATCCGCCCCCGCGCCCGCCGCACGGTGAGGAGACGCTGCTGCGGGTGGAAGGGCTGCACGACGATGCGCTGCTGAAAGATATCTCCCTGCACCTGCGCAAAGGTGAAATCCTCGGCATTGCCGGGCTGGCGGGGGCGGGGAAAACGGAACTCTGCAAGGCGCTGTTTGGCGCCAGCAAAAGCCGCGTCGCGCGCGGCGAGCTGAACCATCAGGCCTGGAAACCGCGCGATCCGGCAGACTCGGTACTGCGCGGTCTGGCGCTGGTGCCGGAGGAGCGACGCAAAGAGGGCATTTTTATCGACGAGCCGGTGAGCATGAACCTTGCCGTGTGCGCCGATAACAGCTTCTCGCGCTGGAGCCTGTTTGGTCATCGTCAGGCGTGGCGCTGGGCAGAAGAGGTGATTGGCCGCGTCGGCGTGCGCACGCGCGGGCCGGGGCAGGTGCTGCGTCGGCTTTCCGGCGGTAACCAGCAGAAGGTCGCCATCGGCAAATGGCTGCGCAATGACGCCAGCGTGCTGATATTCGACGAGCCGACCAAAGGCGTGGACGTGAAGGCCAAAACCGATCTGTTTCAGCTGATCGACGGCCTGGCGCGCGAGGGCAAAGGGGTGATTTACGCCTCGGGCGAGTTCGCCGAGCTGGTCGGGCTGTGCGACCGCATCTGCGTGCTGTGGGACGGACGCATCGTGGCGGAAATCGCCGGAGCCGAGGCCCGGGAAGAGACACTACTTTATTATTCAACCGGAGGAACGGCGTCGTGAGCAAGGCCCTTTCAGTGAACGCGGCGGCGTCTGGCCGTCAGCAGATTTTCGATTTTCTCTACAGGTGGGGCATGCTGTTGACCGTCGTCGCGCTGGTGGCGGTGTTTGGCCTGGCGTCGGACAGCTTCCTCGATCCGAACAACATCATCAACATTCTGCGCTCGATTGCCATCGTGACGGTGATTGCCATCGGCGTCTCGATTTCGCTGACCGTCGGCGGGTTCGATCTCTCGGTGGGGTCAACCGCGTCGCTGGCGAACGCGCTGGTGATTTCGCTTTTCGTCTGGCACGGCTTCGGCACCACCGAGTCGATTCTGCTTACCCTTGCGCTCTGCACGCTGGTCGGCCTGTTTAACGCCTTTCTGATCGTCATCCTGCGCATTCCGGACATGCTCGCGACCCTTGCCAGCCTGTTTGTCATCCAGGGCGTGGCGATGACCTACAGCTACGGCGGGTCGATTACCGAGAACATGGTGCTGCCGAGCGGCGACATGGCGGAAGGGACCATTCCGGCGGCGTTCAGCCTGCTGGGGCAGGTGCCGACCATTGTGATCGTCATGCTGGTGGTGACGATTCTGGCGCAGCTTGGCCTGTCGCTGACCACCCACGGACGCCGGATGTACGCCATTGGCGGCAACCCGGAAGCCGCGCGTCTCTCCGGTATTCGCACCACGCGCTACAAGGTGGCGGCCTACGTGATCGCCTCGCTGCTGGCGGGACTGGGCGGAATTTTGCTGGCTTCGCGTATCGGTTCATCGCAGGTGAATGCGGGTGGCGGCTACCTGATGGATGCGGTGGCGGCGGCGTGGATCGGGTTCTCGCTGGCCGGGTCCGGCAAGCCGAACGCGCTGGGCACGCTGGTGGGGGCGGTGATCCTCGGCGTGCTGTCGAACGGGCTGGTGATGCTCTCCGTGCCGTATTACGCCATGGACATTATAAAAGGGCTGGTGCTCGCGATGGCACTGGCGATTACTTACATACAAAAACGCTGACAACACAACGGGATAATAAATGAAAAAGATTGCGCTCTCTTTGGTGGCTCTTGGATTACTCACTTCTTTGCCGGGCCTGGCGGCTACCCCCGCGCCGGTTCCGGCCGCCATTGCCAGCCATGACGGCCCCATTCGCATTGCGGTGATCCGCAACCTGGGCTCGGACGACAACACCACGCAGTTTGTTGCCGGGGCGATTCAGGAAGGGAAAAAGCTCGGCTTTAAGGTCAGCACGTTTTTAAGTAACGGGGACGACGCCAGATTCCAGGATTTCGTGAACCAGGCCATCAGCCAGAAATACGACGGGATTATTCTCTCTCAGGGGCGCGATCCGTACTCCACCGCGCTGGTAAAGAAGGCGGTGGATGCCGGGATTAAAGTTTCGGTGTTTGATACCGCCGTGAACGGCGAGATCCCGGGCGTAACCGTTACCCAGCAGGACGATGCCTCCCTGACCAACCTCTCTTTTGGTCAACTGGCGAAAGATTTCAACGGCAAGGCCAATATCGTCAAGCTGTGGGTCGCGGGCTTCCCGCCGATGGAGCGCCGTCAGGCGGCGTATAAAGAACTGCAAAAGCAGTATCCGGAGATTACAGAGCTGGAGTCCATCGGCGCGGTCTCCTCTGACGTGCAGGGCGACACCGCCAACAAGGTGGGGGCGATCCTCGCGAAATACCCGAAAGGTAAAATCGACGCCATCTGGGGGACCTGGGATGCCTTCAGTCAGGGCGCGTATAAGGCGCTGAAAGAGAACGGCCGCACCGAGATCAAGCTCTACAGCATCGACATCTCCAACCAGGATCTCCAGCTGATGCGCGAGCCGGGTAGCCCGTGGAAGGTGAGCGTGGCGGTAGATCCGAAGCTGATTGGCGCGACCAACGTACGTCTGATCGCCAATAAGATTGCCGGAGAAGCGACGCCTGCCACCTACGATTTCAAGGCGGCGGCTATTCCGCAGGCGCTGCTGACCGCCCAGCCGGGCGCGGTGAACGTGGCGTCTCTGGGGAAAATCATTCCAGGCTGGGGCCAGACGGAAGATTTTATCGCGCCGTGGTTTGCGACGCTTGCCGCTAAAAACAAGTAAACCAAGCCGGGTGGCGGCTGCGCCTTACCCGGCCTACATTTCTCACCCGTAGGCCCGGTAAGCGTAGCGCCACCGGGCGTAAGGAGCATAAGGTGTCTCAATTACCCCCTCCCGAATACAGCCGCAATATGCGGCTGATTGGCCATAGCGACCAGGGCGGTCGTCCGGACGGTGTACAGCTGATGGTGCACCGTGGTTTCGCCTATATCGGTCATATGGTGTCGCAGGGCTTTTCCATTGTCGACGTGCGCGATCCGAAAAAACCAAAAGCCGCAGGTTACGTGCCCGCGCCGCCGGGTACCTGGAACGTACACCTCCAGGCGCACGACGATTTGCTGCTGGTGATTAACGCCCGGGATCTGTTTGCCGATGCGCGTTTTGCCGATGAGAAGGTCTACTACACCCGCCAGGTGGGGGAGACCGTCAGCGACGTGCAGGATAAAGGCTGGAGCGCCGGGCTTCGCGTCTTTGATATCTCCACGCCGGACAGGCCACGCGAAATCGGCTTTCTGTCGCTGAGTGGCATCGGCATTCACCGCATCTGGTACGTCGGCGGCCGCTGGGCCTACGTTTCAGCGCTGATCGACGGCTTTACCGATTACATCTTTCTGACCATCGATCTTGCGGACCCGCGTAAGCCTGAAGTCGCGGGGCGCTGGTGGCTGCCCGGGATGAACCAGGCCGAAGGTGAGAAGCCGGGCTGGCCGGAAGGCAAACGCTACGCGCTGCACCATGCGATTATTGCCGGCGATACCGCGTATGGCAGCTGGCGTGACGGCGGCCTGACGCTGCTGGACGTGAAGGACCGCACCCGGCCTAAGCTCATTAGCCACCGTAACTGGAGCCCGCCGTTTGGCGGTGGAACGCACACCGCGCTGCCGCTGCCGGATCGCGACCTGCTGGTGGTACTGGACGAGGCGGTGCTGGATAACCAGCAGGACGGCGAAAAGCTGATCTGGCTGTTTGATATCCGCGAGCCGTCGAATCCGGTAAGTATTGCCACCTTCCCGCAGCCGGATGAAACTGACTACGTGGCGAAAGGGGCGCATTTCGGCCCGCACAACCTGCACGAGAACCGGCCGGGAAGCTTTGTCAGCTCAACGCTGATTTTTGCGACCTGGCAGAACGCGGGCGTGCGCGCGTATGACATTTCCAATCCGTATCGCCCGGTAGAAAAGGGAGCGCTGGTGCCCGCGGCGCCGGAGAGGATGATGGATACGCGGCCCAACCGCCCGCAGGTGATCCAGTCGTGCGACGTGTTTGTGGATGCGCAGGGGATTATTTACAGCACGGACTATAACGGCGGGATGTCGGTGATTGAGTATCTGGGGTGAGTGCGGTTTGATGCCCTCACCCCGGCCCTCTCCCACAGGGAGAGGGAGAAAATCAGCTGTACTGCCGCACCCGTGCCACCAGCTCTTCCGCGCTGTCGATGCGGTCGGCAATGACAATCAGCGCTTTACCGAGGGATATTGCATGGCGGAGGCATTCGTGGCGCATGGCTTCATCCTGGATGGTGTCGATATCCGCCACGTGTGAAAGCCCGACGCTGCGGCGAATCAGCTCGGTGCCGCAGAATCCGATGGCGTCATGCCAGACCTTTTTCAGGAACGCGGAGGCATAGCCCGGCGCGCTGAGTGCGGCGTCGCGGGCTTTCTCGTTTGCCAGCGCCTGGAAGCGCTCCGCGAAGGTGTTCCACAGTTCCTGAATATCGGTCAGGCGCTGCTCGCGCGCGGCGGCGGCATCGCGAATGCCGAGGTGCCCAGGCAGGCCGCAGAAGTTCAGCAGCAGGTTGCCGATGGCGGTGCCAACGTCAAAGCCAATCGGCCCAAAATAGCCGAACTCAGCGTCGATGGCCTTCAGGCTGCCGTCGGCCACAAAAATCGAACCGCTGTGACTGTCTCCGTGCAGCAGGGCTTCGGCGTGCGAGAAAAAGCGGTGCTTGAGGGAGGCCACGGCGATTTTAAGCTGGGCGTCGTCGCGCAGGGCGGCAACATCGTTTTCCAGATCGGCCGGGTAGCTGTTGCGCGCGTGGATCTGGTACGGATCGTTAAAGAACAGATCTTCGGTGATCTCGCACATCTCCGGGTTGATGAATTTCGCTACCTGCGCTTTTTTATCGTGCGGATGCAGATAAAAATCGCTGGTGTGGAACAGGGTGTGAGCCAGATATTCCCCCAGCTGACGCGCCGCCTGGGGGTAGTAAATGTTGTTAATCAGCTCGCCGCGCCAGATGCGATGGCTGGAGAGATCTTCCATCACCATCACCGCCAGTTCCGGGTCAAAGTGGTGGATTTTTACCGTGTGCTGCGGGCTGTGCTGGTAATGCTCGACCAGGGTTTGCGCTTCAAGACGGGCACGATCCAGCGTCAGCGGCCAGGATTCGCCGACGCAGCGTACATAGGGCAGCGCCTGCTTAACGACGATGCGGCTCACGCCCGCGCGGTCGAAAATTTTAAAGACCAGGTTGAGGTTGCCGTCGCCGATTTCCTGCGCCTCTACCAGCGATGAAGGATCGTCAAGTCCGCCAAACTGCCTGGCATACTCCACGGCGTCCTGAGCGGTAAAGGTACGGTATTGCGACATGGCCTGCTCCTCAGTTTTGCTAATTAAGACATGTAGACGTCTATACATCTGGATTTCATCCTGACACAATGTGCTACAACAACGCAACAGGGAATTAACGACATGCAGACATTACAGACGACCAGCCTGCGGGTGGCGGATAATCAGCTCTTTATTCTCGACCAGCAGGCGCTTCCACAGGAGAAACGCTGGCTGGATGCCTCGACGGTCGAGGCGCTGGTCGGGCACATCCACGCCCTGCGGGTGCGCGGCGCGCCGCTGATTGGTCTCTCTGCAAGCCTGTTGCTGGCGCTGTTAGCGGAAAGCGGCAAAAGCCGCGACGAGCTGGCGGTGGCGCTGGAAACCCTGCGCGCCTCCCGCCCGACGGCGGTGAACCTGATGAATAACCTCGATCGCATGAAGATTGCGCTGTGGCAGGAAGATTATATTCCGGCGCTGGTGGCTGAAGCGCTGCGGCTGATTGACGAAGACAAACGGCTCTGTGACGCTATTGCCAGTGCGGGCAGCGCGCTGGTGAAGCGCGGCAGCCGTCTGCTGACCCACTGCAACACCGGCGGGCTGGCGACGGCGGGCGTCGGTACCGCGCTGGGGGTGATTGCTCGCGCGCATCAGGAAGGCAAGGTAAGCAACGTCTGGGTGGATGAAACCCGTCCGCTATTGCAGGGCGGCAGGCTGACCGCGTGGGAACTCGGCGAGCTGGGCGTACCGTATCAGCTGATTACCGACTCCATGGCCGCCAGCCTGATGGCAAAAGGGCAGGTGGACGCCGTGTGGGTGGGTGCAGACCGCATTGCCGCCAACGGCGACGTGGCGAACAAAATCGGCACCTATTCCCTGGCGGTGCTGGCGAAGTTTCACGGCATTCCGTTCTACGTCGCTGCCCCGCAAACGACCCTCGACCCGGACTGCCCGAACGGTGACGCAATCCCGATTGAGCAGCGCGCGGCCAGTGAAGTGACGGGCGTGGCGGGGAGCTTTGGCGTGGTGCAGTGGGCGCCGGAAAACGCGCAAGTCTACAACCCGGCGTTTGACGTCACCCCCGCCTCGCTGATTAGCGGCTGGGTGCTGGATACAGGCGTGGTCACGCCGGACGAGGTAGCGAAAGGGAAATTCGTGAGCAGCATGAACTGATGGGCTTCCCCGAAGGGGGGGAAAACGCTGTTCATGTCAAAGACACGTTTTTTTCCTGGTCGCTCTCATCTGACGGAATATGCGTTCACCATTTTTACCAAAATATCTTTCCGGCCATATCACATCCGGTGGAATGTTCAACGCCTGAGCGATAATCAATTCGCCCTTTGGCCACGGGCGCGAGAGTGTGTTTGCTAATGTGGATGAAGAAAGGCCGGCCTTGCGTGACAACGCTGCCAGGCTTGTTCCTTGTTTCTTTAATGCCGCAACAATATCGGCAGGATGCCAGTTTTGACGTTGCATTCTTTACTCCTTACAGGTTTGCGTTACGCACTCAATTAACCTGTTTTGGGATAAAAAGGCAATAGGTGGATATTCGATTTCAGGATATTTGTATGGAATCGGAACAATGGCCTCAGTTTATTCAGAAGAATACCAGCTTGTTATCAATGCGTTGAAGAAAGCTCGTAAAGAGAAGGGGATTACTCAGGCCCAGCTTGCGGAGGCTTTGGGGAAACCCCAATCGTTTATCGCTAAAGTGGAAAGTGGTGAACGCAGGTTAGACGTAGTGGAGTTTGTGCATCTGGCGAGGCTGGTTGGCGCTGATGTGCAGAGGATTATCGCCAGTATTTGATTAATGTCTGAATATGGAACTGACCACCAGAGCCGTATGTTCCCCCTCACCCCAGCCCTCTCCCACAAGGGAGAGGGAGAAAAGATCATGCCAGGCGTGGATACGCATCCGCAATCGCATCCCCGGTAAACTGTGCGACCCAACCCTCCGGGTTATCGAAAATACGAATCGCCGTAAAGTTCGGCTCTGAGCCCATATCAAACCAGTGCGGCGTGCCCGCGGGAACGGAAATCAGGTCGTTTTTCTCGCACAGCACCTGATACACCACATCGCCGATGTGCAGGCAGAACAATCCCGCCCCTTCCACGAAAAAGCGCACTTCGTCTTCACCGTGAGTGTGTTCGTTCAGAAACTTCGCGCGCAGCGCCTCTTTCTGCGGATTGTCGGCGCGCAGGCTGATCACGTCCCAGCTCTGGTAGCCTTTCTCTGCAACCAGCTTGTCGATGGCATGCTGATAGGCCGCGATCACGGCTTCAGGCGCGGGATCGTGCCCTAAATCGCGATCCGCCGCCCAGCGTTCAAACCGCACGCCTTTGGCGTTCAGCTGTTGGGCAATCTCGGCGGCGTCGGTGCTGTGCCACTGGTGCTGACTGGCGTCTTTATCGGAATAAATGGTCAATGCGCTCATGAAGGGATCTGCTCCGGATTAATCTCGTCAAACTGGTGGATCTGATGATGATGGCTTGCGCCGTCATCTTCACCGCGAATCAGTTGCAGGGTACGAAAACCTGCCTGTTCAGCCGCGTCCAGCTCCTGATGAATATCCGACAGAAACAGGATCTGCGACGGGGCAATGCCCGTTTGCGCCGCAATATTTTGATAAGACTGCACCTCGCGCTTGGCGCCAATGTGGGTATCAAAATAGCCGCTGAACAGATGAGTAATATCACCTTCGTCGCTGTAGCCAAATAACAGTTTCTGCGCGGTGACGGAGCCAGAGGAATAAACATAGAGATCAATCCCTTGCGCCTTCCATTTTTCCAGCGCGGGCAGTACGTCAGGATAGAGGTGTCCGGTAAAGTCACCGTTGACGTAACCGTCCTGCCAGATGATGCCTTGCAGGGCTTTGAGCGCCGTCGATTTGCGGTCTTCATCCATAAAGGTAAACAGTACGTTGATGAGATCGCTGACGCTGGCATGCGGAGCGCTGATTTCATCGCGCAGGTTGTCCAGAATAGATTTGACCGGCTCGGCGTACTGCTGCGCGGTCACAAAGGCCGCCAGCCGCTCACGCGCGTAGGGGAACAAAACATCATGGACAAAACGGATATCGCTGGTGGTCCCTTCAATATCCGTCACAATCGCGCGAATCATACTCTCTCCCATTGTCGTAAACGCATTTCGCATTCAAATAAGAATTCTAACCCTTCCAGATGACGGCGGGCTTCGGCCACGTCGCGTCCCCAGCAGGTTAAGCCATGACCGCGCAGAAGAAAACCATAATTAAGCGGGCGTTCCTGCGCGTAATGGGCGATGCGCGAGGCGAGGGCGTCGATGTCCTGGTCGTTATCAAACACCGGGATGGCCACCGTATCCTGGTGCGTGGTCTGCCCGGTAAGGGATTTTTGCATCTCGAAACCGGTGATCTTCAGCTCGGCCTCGTTGACCAGACGCGACAGCACCGTGGCATTGACGGTGTGAACGTGCAGGACGGCGTTAGCCTCGGGAAACAGGTGATAGATGAGGGTATGCAGCCCGGTCTCTGCCGACGGTTTACGGCCAGACGGCGCACGGTTGGTGGCGATTTCAACCTGTAGAAAATCGGCGGTGGTCAGGCTGCCTTTATCTTTTCCGGATTCGCTCAGCCAGCACAGGTGTTCATCCTGACGCACGGACATATTGCCGCCGGTAGCGGGCGCCCAGCCTTTAGCGCCAATCCAGCGGCAGGCCTCGACCAGGTGTGTGAGTTGCAGGTTGTCTGTCATTTCCTTTTACCCTCTCGGTCAGGAATATTTATATCGTTTAGACGTCTAAGCGTCTTGATTGCCAAAGACTAACATCGTGTTATAGTGTCAGCAACATAAGTATTACAGGCAGGCACACTACAATGAGCAATAACCCGTTGATCCCACAGAGTAAACTTCCAAATCTCGGCACGACGATTTTTACCCAGATGAGCGCCCTGGCGCAGCAGCACAACGCCATTAACCTCTCACAAGGTTTCCCGGATTTTGACGGGCCGAAATATTTGCAGGAGCGTCTGGCGTACCACGTGGCGCAGGGAGCCAACCAGTACGCGCCGATGACCGGCGTGCAGGCGTTGCGTGAAGCCATTGCGGATAAAACGGCTGAGCTGTATGGCTATAAACCTGATGCGAACAGCGATATCACGGTAACCGCAGGGGCGACCGAAGCGCTGTATGCGGCGATAACCGCCCTGGTGCGTACGGGCGATGAGGTGATTTGTTTTGACCCGAGCTACGATAGCTACGCCCCGGCGATTGAACTGGCTGGCGGCGTAGTGAAACGCGTGGCGCTCCAGCCGCCGCATTTTCGTCCGGACTGGCAGGCGTTTGCCGCGCTGCTGAGCGATA
The DNA here is from genome assembly GCF_049238215.1 of Enterobacter cloacae complex sp. IR5441. Taxonomy (NCBI): domain Bacteria; kingdom Pseudomonadati; phylum Pseudomonadota; class Gammaproteobacteria; order Enterobacterales; family Enterobacteriaceae; genus Enterobacter; species Enterobacter cloacae complex sp. IR5441. Next base: position 68,640 of record NZ_JBMKIA010000012.1, on the reverse strand, counting down.
AAACCCGGCTGGTGATCCTGAATACGCCGCACAACCCATCGGCGACGGTGTGGCAGAAGAGCGATTTTGCCGCCCTGTGGCAGGCCATCGCCGAACGTGAAATCTATGTTCTGAGCGACGAGGTGTATGAGCATATCTGCTTCGCCGAAGAGGGGCATGCCAGCGTGCTGGCGCATCCGCAGCTTCGTGAGCGTGCAATCGCGGTATCGTCATTTGGCAAAACCTACCATATGACCGGCTGGAAGGTCGGGTACTGCGTGGCGCCCGCCGCCATCAGCGCTGAGCTGCGTAAAGTGCATCAGTATCTGACGTTTGCGGTGAACACACCCGCTCAGCTGGCGCTGGCGGATATGCTGCGCAGCGAACCCGGACACTACCGTGAGCTACCGGATTTCTACCGTGCGCGTCGGGATCGGTTTGTGGCTGCGTTGAGCAAAAGCCGTCTGGAGATTTTACCCTGTGAAGGGACCTATTTCCTGCTGGCCGACTACAGCGCGATTTCCGATCTGGACGACGTGAGTTTCTGCCAGTGGCTGACGAAAGAGGTGGGCGTGGCGGCCATTCCGCTGTCGGTGTTCTGCGGCGATCCCTTCCCGCATAAGCTGATCCGACTTTGCTTTGCGAAGCAGGAATCGACGCTGCTGGCAGCGGCAGCGCGGTTAAACGCGCTCTGACTATTTCACCGTCCAGGCTTCAGAAAAACGACGGTCTGCGAAGAGTTCGAGCAGACCGTTGATTTGTTTGAGGCGCAGCACTTCGTCGCTATCCATCCCAAGCTCCTTGCCTATCTTCTCGTCGTCCCAGCCGAGCTGAACCAGTTCACGAACAATCTCTGACATGGCGTTGATTTGATGCCGCCCACGAGCCCGATTGTGGCGAATGGTGGCCGCCATTCGGTTATGTTTGTCCTGTCGCTCCTGGCGCAGGCAAGTGACGGGTAAGTACCCTTTGAGCTGGCGCTTCAAAACCGCCCGGGTTGTGCCAATTTCATGGCGGTGAAAACCGTCCACGATTTCATACTGCTGCTGTTCGCTTTCGGTCACAACGATAGGCTGGGTGAATCCATCAAGTTCCAGTGACTTGCTGAGTAATCGTTTTTCCGGTGGGGCAACGTTATTGGGGTTGTAATCGTTGGCGGTAATCGCGTCCTGCTTAACCCAGAGCACACAGTCTATAGGTTGCTCACGAAAAGGGCTGTTTTTATGTATTGCCTGACGGAAGGCGTTAATGGCATTGATTCGATCCTCTTCGGTAAGTGATTGAAGGTAGATGTCAATTTCGGTGATTATTCGCTGTCGCATAAAATGCCCCACTCCTTGCGTTTTGCCTTCACTCTGTCGCTGTAGCGCTGATAGTGTTTTGGTTTATTTGGGCTAAATGACAGGGCCCTGCACCAGTAATCGTTATTAAGTAAAACCTTACAGATACGTCGCCAGGAGGGGATGTCCTTGGCGCCAATGTCGCCCTCCTGCGTATCGGGAATATCGTTCATGCCTCGCTTTTGATACCAGTGGAGATAAACCGCGATTTTATTGCGGTAATGTTCCGCCGTATTTTGCGGCATGCTGTCGAGTAGCAGCATGGCGTATTCGCGCCAGCCAAGATGGTCTGGTTTCAGAATCTTCCGGTGGCCATAAAAATGGTTATCGTGCCCGGCATAAATACCGCCGCTGCGCACCCCGCAGGCACGCTCACACATCGCCGCCCAGCGTTCGGGTTCAATGACATGATAGAGCCACAAGCCCTGACGCTGTTCCGGGCCAAACGGTTCGCAGATGCGCATATAACGTGGCGGCACCCCCGCCTTGTACATCAGGTCGTATAAGGGGTTATAGCAACATTTTGATTTCGCGAACCACGTCCAGATGTCGGCGGTTTTCCAGTCGTACAGAGGGTAGATATACCAGGAGTGACCACCCGGTGCGACGGTCGTCCAGGGTTTATCGTCAGAAAAGCGCTGCTTACGTGCCGACGCGATCGCCAGAAAACGGTTGTAGGATTCATCGGCGCGGATCCCCACTATGACGGCGGCAGGACGTTTTTGCGCATACCATTCGGCAAACTCTCGCACGAAGACTTCAAACGTCATTCCCTGCTGATAAAAATCGAAATAGTGATAATCGGTAATGGCATCTTCCGGTGGCTGGCGAACCCAGTTTGTCCCGGGTTCCCAGCACTGCCATTCAGGTTGAAACTGTGACAGTGCGTTCTGGGTCGTGAGCGGAAGCGCTACCCACCAGAACTGATGGATAACATCACGATACAGCGTTCTCATCGTGTCAACATGCTGAATGGTTGAGGAGAATTGCGCTTCCCAGTCCAGAAAGATGACATCTATTTTTCGCTTTAATTGCCGTGCTTGCTGGGCAACGAGATGCAGCATCACGGTAGAATCTTTTCCACCGGAAAAGGAAACGCATACCCTGGAGAAATTGTTTAGCGTCCAGTCTATGCGTTCCGCTGAAGCGTCTGAAACATTTTCCTGTAAAGGGATTTTATAGATCGACATAGTTAATCGCATCCTGCGTGTTAAATGTCTGGAAGAAATTAAGACGATATTATGAAATCATTTTTCATTATTTTCACGGAATCATTTTTTTTAGTTTGCGGCTTTTATATTCACCATGTAAATGATTTTACGCAGACGGAGCGGAAAGACAGAGTTTATGCATTTTCTCAATAAACGTTGAAAAAACGCTGCTGTTCAGAGAAGAACGGCTGTAAAGCATATAGACATGTATTTCGGGCAATTCAAAAGGGGCGGCGATTCGTTTTAATTTTAACGTCTCTTTATAGGCCTCATAGATTGATATGGGTATAAAGCCTAACAGATCAGATGAACTGACCATGGAGATAAGCGAGCTGATGGAGTCCGTGCGAAAAGCAATATTTCTTTCCGGGAAAACGTCATTGGCGCGATTCTGGAACTCTTTAACGCCCGGGTGAGCGCTCTGGTAAAAGGTGAATTTCTCCCGGTATAACGCCTCGAGACTGACCGTATCGGTGAGTCTTGGATGGTTTTCCCGGCAGATTAACGTTATTGGCACTGTGGTAAAGTGAACACAAACCACAGAGCGATTTTTTACCGGGGCAATTGTGAAAATCAGGTCGGCTTTACGGTAGGCGAGCAGGTCCTCTGCGGATTCCGGAGAGATAAGCATATCTCGTTGTTCTATCTCGTAATTTTCCTCGGATATTAATAGTTTCATCGGTTCGAGCATATAGCCAGGCGACACCATTTGGGAGCAATAGATAACGAACTTTTTCTTGATGTCCGAGTGATGCATCATGTTGATCGTCTGTTCAATTTGGTTGAGATTCTGTTCAAGATGATGATGGAGGTTGGTGCCCACCGTGGTCGGCGTAATTCCCTTACCTGAGCGGATGAACAGGGGGTCATTGAGCTGGCCACGCAGGCGTTGCAGCGACTGGCTCACGGCGGATGGCGTGATATAAAGTGTCTCGGCAGCCTTACTGATACTGAGATGTTGGTAAATGCATTCGAAGATGACTAACAGATTGAGATCGAATTTTTTTAGGTCGTAGAGGTTGGCCATGTTTCGTCCTGAGTGTGCTGTGTTTGCTGTCGTTATCACATCATGGAGTACGACAGAGGAAAGTTACCTTTTTCAATCCGTGTGGGTAACTTGCTTAATTCAAAATTTAAGTGATCTTAATATATCATGGCTTTGGATTATTGAAACACAACTTCAAGGTTTATTAAGATAATTTTATCTTTAAAGTGTGATTGAATTATTTGAATGACAACTGGCATTTATATATAGCGCGAAATTTATAATGAAATTAAATTTATAACGTTTCTGAGATCTGTTCGATTCTGCCTATCACAACCATAGGCAGGACTATCCCTCTTATGCATTGCTCAATGCGCGCACGGATGCTGTAATCAAAGCGCTGTTACGGCCTTGATACAAGGTATGTAGAGCGCAACGCAACGCCAGCTTCGGCTGGCACTGAATGTACCTGCGGGGAATTCAGGTATCAGGGCCGCCCGTTGAGGCGGCCTTTTTACTTTCAGGCTTTCCTGTAAAAGGTTCACCTTGCTGTCTTGTTGCTGTTGTAAGGTTTGGCTGATTGATTTGATAAAGCATACGCATTAGCCCCGATGAACAAAGTTGGTTACCTTACATCTCAACGAAAACACGGAGGAAGTACAGATGTCCTTGATTAACACCAAAATTAAACCTTTCAAAAACCAGGCGTTCAAAAACGGTGAGTTCATCGAAGTGACCGAGAAAGATACCGAAGGCCGCTGGAGCGTGTTCTTCTTCTATCCGGCTGACTTCACCTTCGTTTGCCCGACCGAACTGGGTGACGTGGCAGACCACTACGAAGAACTGCAAAAGCTGGGCGTAGACGTTTACTCTGTTTCTACCGATACCCACTTTACCCATAAAGCGTGGCACAGCAGTTCTGAAACTATCGCGAAAATCAAATACGCGATGATCGGCGACCCGACTGGCGCCCTGACCCGTAACTTCGACAACATGCGTGAAGATGAAGGCCTGGCTGACCGTGCGACCTTCGTTGTTGACCCGCAGGGCATTATCCAGGCTATCGAAGTTACCGCTGAAGGTATCGGCCGTGATGCATCTGACCTGCTGCGCAAAGTGAAAGCGGCTCAGTACGTTGCTTCTCACCCAGGCGAAGTGTGCCCGGCGAAATGGAAAGAAGGCGAAGCGACGCTGGCGCCATCTCTGGACCTGGTTGGCAAGATCTAAGTCTGTAAAGCCTGGCGGCGCTACGCTTGCACAGGCCTACAGTATCGTAGGCCGGGTAAACGAAGTGCCACCCGGCAATCAATGGGCGCTCCCCGCGCCCATTTCATTCCAGCACCATGATGCAAGTTGCATTCAGGCAGCCCGTATAAGGCGGCTTGCATGATGACGTTTTAAGAGAGGGAAGAATAATGCTCGACGCTAACATGAAAACCCAGCTCAAGGCCTACCTTGAGAAACTGACCAAACCTGTTGAGCTGATTGCCACGCTGGACGACAGCGCGAAATCGGCAGAAATCAAAGCGCTGCTGACAGAGATTGCTGAGCTGTCGCCGAAGGTGACCTTCAAAGAAGACAACACGCTGGCAGTCCGTAAGCCTTCTTTCCTGATCGCCAACCCAGGGTCTGACCAGGGGCCGCGTTTCGCGGGCTCTCCGCTGGGGCACGAATTTACGTCCCTGGTGCTGGCGCTGCTGTGGACCGGTGGTCATCCGTCAAAAGAAGCGCAGGCGCTGCTGGAGCAGATCCGCGATATCGATGGTGATTTTGAGTTTGAAACCTATTACTCACTCTCCTGCCATAACTGTCCGGACGTGGTGCAGGCGCTGAACCTGATGTCAGTCCTCAACCCACGCATTAAGCACACGGCGATTGACGGCGGTACGTTCCAGAACGAAATCACCGAGCGCAACGTGATGGGCGTTCCGGCGGTTTACCTGAATGGTCAGGAGTTCGGCCAGGGGCGTATGACCTTGACCGAAATCGTCGCCAAAGTGGATACCGGCGCAGAAAAACGTGCGGCGGAAGAGTTGAACCAACGCGATGCGTACGACGTACTGATTGTTGGCTCCGGCCCGGCGGGCGCGGCGGCAGCGGTCTACTCCGCACGTAAAGGGATCCGTACCGGTCTGATGGGGGAGCGTTTCGGTGGTCAGGTTCTGGATACCGTTGACATTGAAAACTACATTTCCGTGCCGAAAACCGAAGGCCAGAAGCTGGCCGGGGCGTTGAAAGCGCACGTCAGCGACTACGACGTGGATGTCATTGACAGCCAGAGCGCCAGCAAACTGGTTCCGGCCGCGGTCGAGGGTGGTTTGCACCAGATTGAAACGGCGTCCGGCGCGGTGCTGAAGGCGCGCAGCGTGATCATTGCCACCGGCGCGAAATGGCGCAACATGAACGTCCCGGGCGAAGATCAGTATCGCACCAAAGGCGTGACCTATTGCCCGCACTGTGACGGCCCGCTATTCAAAGGTAAACGCGTAGCGGTGATCGGCGGCGGTAACTCCGGCGTGGAAGCGGCTATCGATCTGGCGGGAATTGTTGAACACGTTACCCTGCTGGAGTTCGCCCCGGAGATGAAAGCGGACCAGGTGTTGCAGGATAAGGTGCGTAGCCTGAATAACGTCGATATTGTGCTCAATGCCCAGACGACAGAAGTGAAAGGCGACGGCAGCAAAGTGACCGGTCTGGAATACCGTGACCGCGTGAGTGGCGATATCCACAGCGTGGCGCTGGCAGGGATCTTTGTTCAGATTGGCCTGCTGCCAAACACCACCTGGCTGGAAGGCGCGATTGAGCGCAACCGCATGGGCGAGATCATCATTGATGCGAAATGCGAAACCAGCGTGAAGGGCGTATTTGCGGCGGGCGACTGCACCACCGTGCCGTACAAACAGATCATCATCGCCACTGGCGAAGGTGCGAAAGCGTCGCTGAGCTCGTTTGATTATCTGATCCGCACCAAAACCGCATAATAAAAGAAAGCAAGACGACACCTGCAATGCCAGAGGCCACCAAAAGGTGGCCTCTTTTTTTATCTCACGACCATCACCGGAATGTGGGTGTGGCGGATCACGCTGGAGGCGTTCGACCCCAGCAGGTGAGTGGTGATGGAAGGGTTACGTGAACCAATCACTACCACGTCGGCATTTAATTCCCCCGCCAGCTCATTAACGGCGTCGCGCACGCTACCGAACCGGACGTGGGTTTTGATGCGGGAAGGATCGATGCTGAAGTGCCCGACCATGGTTTGCAGGCGTGTCTCGGCTTCATGCTGTAAATGCTCTTCAAAACGACGCACATCAGCAGCGAAACGATGCAGGCTCAGGCTGGCAGAGCCCGGTAAAACATGCAGAAGATGAATAACTCCGTCCTGCTGCGCGAGAAATTCCGCGTGACGTACAGCCTTATCACTCAGTTCCATTTCGAAAACATCAACCGGCATAATGATTGTTTGATACATAACCGTTTCTCCTTGTTTATAAACGCTGAAATCATTCAACCACAAAATATAAAAGGTTTCTGTAATCCCGACAGCACTTTTTTATCTCGCCAGGATAAATCTCAAAACAGCCGGATTCCGGGGCAGATCCCGAGAGGTAGCTACCCTTTTATAAGCTTACCCACACCCTTTCGGAGGTTGCATGAAAGCTCTCACCTATCACGGTCCACATCATGTTCGGGTCGATAATGTCCCCGATCCGGGCATCGAACAGCCTGACGATATCATCCTGCGCGTAACGGCCACGGCGATCTGTGGTTCTGATTTGCATCTTTATCGCGGAAAAATTCCCAAGGTCCAGCACGGCGATATCTTTGGTCATGAATTTATGGGCGAGGTGGTGGAGTGCGGGAGCGAAGTGAAAAACGTGCAGAAAGGTGACCGGGTGGTGATCCCGTTTGTGATTGCCTGCGGTGACTGCTTCTTTTGCCAGATGCAACAGTACGCGGCCTGCGAAAACACGAACCGCGGGCAGGGCGCGGCGCTGAACAAAAAGCAAATTCCCGCCCCTGCCGCGCTGTTTGGCTACAGCCATCTTTACGGCGGCGTGCCGGGCGGACAGGCGGAGTATGTGCGCGTCCCGAAAGGCAACGTGGGGCCGTTTAAAGTGCCCCAGCTGCTGTCTGACGACAAAGCGCTTTTCCTGTCAGATATTCTGCCTACCGCCTGGCAGGCGGCAAAAAATGCGCAGATCCAGAAAGGCTCCAGCGTCGCCGTATTCGGGGCCGGGCCGGTGGGGTTACTGACCATTGCCTGCGCGCGGCTTCTCGGCGCAGAGCAGATTTTCGTGGTTGACCATCATCCCTATCGACTGCGGTTTGCCCAGGAGCGCTACGGCGCGATCCCGATTAACTTTGATGACGATAACGACGCGGCGGAGAAAATCATTGAGCAAACGGCCGGACAGCGCGGAGTGGATGCGGTGATTGATGCCGTCGGGTTTGAGGCCAAAGGCAGCACCACGGAAACGATCCTCAGTAACCTGAAAATTGAAGGCAGCAGCGGCAAAGCCCTGCGCCAGTGCATTGCTGCGGTGCGACGCGGCGGCGTGGTCAGCGTGCCGGGCGTGTACGCCGGTTTTATTCACGGCTTCCTGTTTGGCGATGCCTTCGATAAAGGGCTGAGCTTTAAGATGGGGCAGACCCACGTCCATGCCTGGCTGGGAGAGCTGCTGCCGCTCATCGAAAAAGGGCTGCTTACCCCGGAAGATATTGTGACCCACTATCTTCCGCTGGCTGATGCGGAACGCGCCTATAAGATCTTCGAAAAACGGGAGGAGGAGTGCCGCAAGGTGATCCTGGTGCCTGGCGCAGACACCCCGGAGGCAGCGCAGCAGAAAGTGAAGGGACTGGTGAATGCCTTCCCCGGCGGCGTTGTGTGAGGTTCCTCACTCACCAGTGGCGCTCAAGATACAGCACCGCCACGACGAGGATCGCCAGGATGATGAGAAAAACCAGTGTGATAACAAGTATCTCACCCATGACCGTCCCCACGGCACTACAACAGACTAAGCGTGGATTAAGCGGTTTTTGTCCGGTATAGCACAATAGGGTGAATTTGCGGAAAGAGGATGCGGGTGCATCCTCTGTGCAAAGCGGGGTCGCTTGTTCAGAAGGGATTAACGCAGGTAATCGCCAGCGGCTTCGGGCTGGTAGAGCAGCTCAAGCACTTCCAGGTGAGCTGAGGCGCCGCCCGGGAGTTCCCAGTGGATGGTATCGCCCGTGCGCAGTCCAAGCAGCGCCGCGCCCACGGGTGCCAGCACCGACAGTTGCGTGCTGCTGTCGGTCATCTGCGCCGGATAGACCAGCGTACGGGTGAGCTCCTCTCCGGTGGTCAGGTTGCGGAACTTCACCTGGCTGTTCATGGTGACCACATCATGCGGCATGGTCTCAGGCGTACACATCTGCGCCCGGTCGAGCTCTTCGTTCAGCGCATCGGCTACCGGCAGCGAGGCGAATTCTGGTTTCTCCAACAGTCGGTCAATACGTTCTGCGTCGAGTTCATTGATGATAATCGTAGGTCTGGACATTTTTACTCCATGTCGTTAATGCTGCGTGTAACGCAGAAACCAATCCAAAAGAAAACCCTCGCCGTCTGGCAGCGAGGGTTTAACTTATCTGATGATACTGTCTGAAACCGTAAGTTTGAAGTGATGAAGGTCACAATCATGCGCCATATGAATTTTTGGCAATAAACCCGGCGTCCCGATTCACGCTGAACGGAAATTTCGTTACGCTGGAAAGACTGAACCCGGGCAATGCGCGTTGCAGCCCCAGCGTAGAGAGAGCGATATGTACTTTTACCAACCGTCTCAGGGGCACGGCCTGCCGCACGACCCGCTGAACGCCATTATCGGTCCACGTCCGATTGGCTGGATCTCATCCTGTGATAAGGCCGGTCAACTGAACCTTGCCCCGTACAGCTTCTTTAACTGCTTTAACTATCGCCCACCGATCATTGGTTTTTCCAGCAACGGCTGGAAGGATAGCGTGCGGAATATTACCGAAACGGGGGAGTTTGTCTGGAACCTCGCAACGCGCGATCTCGCCGAGGCGATGAATGAAACCTCCGCCACGCTCCCTCATGGCGAGGATGAATTTACCTTTGCCGGCCTGACGCCCGTTGCCAGCCAGCTTGTGAGCTCGCCGCGCGTGGCGGAAAGCCCGGTGAATTTCGAGTGTCGATTGTCACAGTGCATTCAGCTTACCGGCGCGGATGGGACACCGATTGATACCTGGCTGGTGCTCGGCGAAGTCGTGGGCGTCCATATCGCCGAGAGTTTGCTGGAAGAGGGGATTTACCAGACCGCGAAAGCGCAGCCCATTCTGCGTGCGGGTGGACCGACGGCCTACTACGCCATCAGTGACAGCCATCGCTTCGATCTGGTACGCCCGGATGCGCGCAGGGGGTGATATGCACGCAACCCTGTTGCCCGCCGATCAGCAGTTTTTTGCCGATCTGTTGAGCGGCCTGGTGCTCAACCCACAGCAACTGGGGCGAGTCTGGTTTGCTCAACGTGGCGCGTCTGACGCTGTGGGAAGCGTGAGCCGCGACTGGCCACGGCTTGATGTCGTTCTTCGCGGGGAATATGGCAACAGACTGGTTACCGGGCAGCAGACCCTCTGCCAGGGGGAAATGCTGTTTCTTCCCGCCCAGGCCGCCAGCGTCCCGGTGTTTGAACGACCGGTCATGCTGCTGAGCATTCTTTTTGCGCCGTCGTGGCTGGGGCTGGTGTTTCATGATACCCGTCACGGGCGCTCCGTGCCTGCGCAGCGACACGTTGAGCTTCCTCACCCTGAACGAGGCGAATGTGCTGCGATGCTGATGGCCCTGACGCACCTGAGCGCTTCCCCGCAGGATCAGGCCATTATTCAACCGCTGGTGCTGAGCCTGCTGCACTGGTGCCGGAAAGTGGTGTCGTCGCTGCCTGAACCGGGACTGTCGCGCGGGGATTTCCTCTATCAGAGCATTTGTAACTGGGTGCAGGAAAACTATGCTGAATCCCTGTCGCGGGACAGCGTCGCCGCGCTTTTTAATATTTCGGCTAACCATCTGTCACGCCTGTTCTCCCAACAGGGGACGATGAGTTTTGTGGATTACGTTCGTTGGGTGCGTATGGCGAAGGCGAGAACCATCCTGCAAAAATACCACCTGCCGGTGGGGGAAGTGGCGAAGCGCTGCGGCTATGCCGATAGCGACTATTTTAGCCGTCTGTTCCGGCGCCAGTTTGGCCTGACGCCGGGGGAGTATCGCGCACGCTTTCAGTGACAGTCAGAACGTGATTTCAGCGTTCAACAGATCCAGGATACTTTGCGGCGTCGTTGCTGCAAACAGCGACTCGCGAAACGTTTTATTGACCAGCTTCCGCGCCAGCTGGGAAAAGACCTTCACGTGATTAATCCCTTCCTGAGCGCCGAGCGTCAGCATGATCACCAGCTCGACGTCGCCCAAATCCGACTCCCAGTCAATCGCCTTGTCCAGGCGTGCAATGCTGATGCTGGAGTGGCGTATCCATTGCGATTTGGTGTGAGGGATCGCCACGCCAAACCCGACGGCGGTGGTGACAATCTCTTCGCGCTGCCAGAGATCTTCTTCAAGTTCGAGCGGGTTTTCGGTCCTGCCATGAATCGCAAGATTTCCGCATAAGAACTGAAGCACCTGCTCTTTTGAGGTCAGCGGCTCATTGACCACGATAGTCTCCAGGGCCAGCAAGGGACGCGGCGGCGCTTCCGGTGTGAAATCCGCCAGCAGGGCTTCAATTTCCTCTGCGCTGCGGCTGTCGCAGGCCTTTTCCGCCAGCGCCCGGCAGGTTGCCATGTCCAGCTGACGCAGCTGGGTTTTTACCGCAGGGATGCGCGGCCCGCTCATGCTGAACTCATCTAAGCCCAGACCAAGCAGAAGAGGGAGGTAGCGCTGCTCTCCGCCAAGTTCCCCGCAAATGCCGACCCATTTCCCGTGACGATGCGCTGCGGCGACAATCTGGCGAACCATGCGTAAAAAAGACGGTGTGATGGGGTTATACAGCCCCGAAACTCGCGGGTTGTTGCGATCGACAGCGTAGAGATACTGAGTCATATCGTTCGAGCCGATACTGAAGAAATCCACCTCTTCGCAGAAGTGATCGATGATAAAGCAGACTGAAGGCACTTCAACCATGATCCCCAGCGGCAGGTGCGCGGTGTGACGTAACCCCTGTGAGGCCAGGGCGTCACGAACGTTTTGCAGTTCCTGTTTGATCCATAAAATCTGATCGAGGCTGTGCACCATCGGGATCATCAACAGCGCATTGCCGCTGGCGCCTGCGCGTAAGATCGCGCGCAGTTGGGTGCGGAAGAGATCGGCAAATTCGGGATAAATACGAACGGCACGATAGCCGAGGAAGGGGTTTTCTTCCTGGGGAATGTTCAGGTAAGAGAGCTGCTTATCGCCGCCGATGTCCATTGTGCGAAAGATGACCGGCTTGCCCTGCGCGGAGAGCAGCACCTGCTGATAGGCTTCGAATTGCTCCTGCTCGTCCGGCGCGGAGTCTCTGTCCATATACAGCATTTCAGTGCGAAACAGCCCGATACCCTGCGCGCCGCAGGTAAACGCCCCGGGCGCTTCCAGCGCGCTGCCGATGTTGGCGGCAATCTCTACCGGTACGTTGTCGCGGGTGAGTGCTGGAAGACCCGCATCTTTGATCTGCTGCTGGTGGCGTCGGTCGGCAAGGCGCTGCGCCACGCTATAGTAATCATTCACCGCGTCGTTGGGTTCAACGACCAGCACGCTACAGATGCCGTCCAGAATGACCTCTTTTCCCATCAACGGCGCCAGCGAGGCGACCGTTAAACCACTCAGCACAGGCACGGAGGCCGCGCGTGCCAGTATCAGCGTATGCGACGTCCGGCCTGTTTTTTCAAGCACCATGCCTTTCAGATACTGCGTGTCGAGGCTGAGAAACTGGCTGGGCGTCAGATCTTCCGCCACCAGAATAGTGGGAGCGCTGAGGGTGAATGCGGAGGTTTGCTGCAACTCCGGCCAGGTAATGTTAAGAAGCTGCTCGCTGATGTCTCGAATATCGCTGACGCGTTCACGCAGGTAGTCGCTGGCGGAGAGCGACAGCTTGTCGCAGATCAGCTCCATATTACGAATGATCGCCTCCGCAAGGCTTAGCCGCTCCTCGGCGATCAGTCGGCGTATGGTGCCGCCAAACTCCTCATCCTGGATCAGCGAAAGATGCGCGCTGAGAATGGTTTTACTCTCGCCGTCCAGCCCGCGCAGGCGGTGGTTGAGCTGTTCAGCCAGCGTCGCCAGGCTGTGTTCCAGGCGGGTAATATCTTCCGGCGAGGCGGGGATCTGACAATAACGTTTGAGGTTATCGCTCTGCCAGCCTCGCAGAGTGCCAGCCCCGATGCCACTGGCGAGCGTAATGCCGTGCTGAAGGTGGGGAGCAAGCCTTACAAGCGAACGGGGCAGGGGATGCGCAACGTGCGGCGCGTCGCCGGAGGGAATACTGTCGCTGTCGATAAACGCGCCGGTGAGATACGCCTCCAGCACGCGTCGGGCCTGCTCCTCGTCGCTGCCGTTAATTTCCAGCACGCAGCTGTCATTAAACAGCGTACCGGTACTGATCAGCGCCAGCGAGCTTTTGGCATCCGCGTGAGTGTTAAGCCGTCTGTTGATAAAACGGATGTCGCTGCGCCATGCGCTGCACTGCTCTTTTAACGCCCAGGCCGGACGCGCATGCAGGCCGTTGGGCAGTGGGCAGAAAAATTCAATTGAAAGCATACTTCCTCCTGGCCGCGTGAGATCAGCATCTGAAGTCCGTCAGATGATCCACGGTCTCACGGTTCATGCATGCCACAAGCGCGACAAGCAGTTGTTGGGTGTGATGAATGTCTTTTTCGTCGGCAATGGATGCCGCGCAGTGCCCGTGTCGGGTCGGGGGACCAAGCACAAGAGTCGGCACGCCAGTGCCGGAGAGATGGATCGCCCCGCCGTCCGTTCCGCCGTTGCTGAACATGTCTTTTTGCAGCGGGATCCCTTGCGAGCGCGCGATCGTCTCAGCCAGCGCAATCAGTTTGGCTGGGGCGATGAGCGTTTTGTCGTACAGCACCAGCATCGGGCCCGCACCGATCTGGCGATGGTTGGCGCTGCCATAATCGAAATTTTTTGACCAGCAGGCGGTATCCAGCACCAGCGCGATATCAGGATGAATGGCGCGCGTGGCGGTCTGGCCGCCGCGCAGGCCGACCTCTTCACTTGAGCTGGCCACCAGCCAAAGCTCGCAGTCGAGCGGCGTCTGGTGCAGCTCGTGCAGCAGCGCAATCAGCAGGTAACAGCCGAGACGATCGTCGAAGGCTTTACCCATCACCCGATTGTGGGGAAGGGTCTGAAAGGGTGTATCGAACGTCACGCGGTCGCCTGCGTCGATACCGGCGGCGAACACCTCCTCCGCCGACGTCGCGCCAATGTCGACACGCAAATTGTCAACGTTTTCTCCTTTCAGATCTCCATCCAGCAGGCCCGGTATTTTTTCCCCGTTACGCGTGGTGATGCGCACCGGCTGAAGGGTACGGGCCATCATGCGCACGTTGCCGATGGGCAGGACATCAATGGCCCCTTCGCGCGAGACGCTACGCACCATAAAACCGACTTCATCCATATGGGCGCAGACCATCACCTTCGGGCCCCGGCTCTGGTTGACGCGGATAAGCACGGAACCCAGCCCATCAAACTGAACCTCTTTATGGTATTTTTGCGCCTCACTGAGCAGGATGTCGCGCACCTCTTGCTCTGAGGCCGCAATGGCGTCTGCTTCGCTCAGGGCGTGCAGTAAATCTCTGTCCACTCTTGTTCTCCCGTCAGCAATAGCCGTTTGTCGAGGGTATAAAGCACCTCGGCGCCCGTTTCCGTCACCAGCACCACATCTTCAATTCGTACCCCGCCCTGGTGTTCAAGGTAGATCCCCGGCTCAACGGTCAGCACCATGCCGGGCTGCAACGGGGTGCGGTCGGTAGGGGAAAAACGTGGATTTTCATGGACATCAATACCAATGGCATGACCGGTGTTATGCCCGAACTGCGGACCGTAACCTGCACGTTCAATCACGGAACGTGCGGCGCTATCGATCTGATGACAGGAAACGCCGGGGCGGATGGCATCAATGGCCGCCTGTTGTGCCGCCAGAACGATCTGGTACACCGCATAGAGAGGGTGCTCCTCCGGCGGCGTGTTTTGCCCGGCGACAAGAAAGGTCCTTGTCATATCCGAGCAATACCCCTGGTGTTGGGCGCCGAAATCAAGGGTGATCATCTCGCCAGGCATAATCACTTTGTCAGAGGCTTTGCCGTGGGGCAGCGCACCGCGCGGCCCGCTGGCGACAATGGTGTCGAAAGAGGGCTTGTCCGCACCCTCCTGCTTCATAAACCACTCCAGCTCGGCAGCGACTTCACGCTCGCGCATACCGGGCTGAATGAAACGCCGGATGTGCTGTGCGGCGCGGTCGGCAATGCCGCACGCTGCACGGATACGGTCGATTTCGTCAGCGGTTTTTATCTGCCGCAGCGCGTCTAGCGAGGTGCTGCAAAGGTTGGTATTTAGCGTATCGTGCCACAGCACGCCTGTTTGCCAGCTCACGTATTCACCCTCAAAGCCAAGACGGGTGAGATCTTCCTTCGCAATAATCTGATTCACCGCCTGCGCAAACGGGTTCTCCGTGTTAAGCAGGTGCATCTCATAGCCCGCCGCTCGTGAAGCGATATCGCTGTAGTAACGGAAATCCACCAGGATATGTGCCGCGGTTTGTGTCACCAGCACATATCCCGAACCGGTTGAAATGCCCAGATGCGGCTGTTTATTCTGGCGCGAAGAGATGAGCACGCCGTCCAGTTTTTCCGCAGCCAGCCAGGCATGAAGCCTTCTCAGTAATTCCATGGTTCACCCCGTTACAGCGTGTCGATAGCGAGTTTTCCGCGCTTGTGCAGACTGTTACGAATAATCACGACCAACAGCGCGGTGATCGCCGCCCCGACCACAATACTGAGCATGTACGCCCCCAGATTGGTGACCAGCGGCCACGCCCAGATCGCCGATTCAGGGAACCACTGCACGGCACCGAGCGCGGTGGCGGTCATCGCACCCGCGATCGCACCCGCCATATACGCCGGCAGCGTCGCAAGCGGATTTTCCAGCAGGAACGGGATGGCCCCTTCACTGATGCCCATAAAGGCGAGGAACATGGCCGTTTTGCCTTGCGGATAAAGCTGCGGACTAAACAGGCGTTTGCCGGTCAGACGATGGTCAATCAGCGTGGCCAGCCCCAGACCAATGGGCGGAATAACAATCGCCACGGCGCGGGAGGTGATGGGCAGGACATGATCGGTTGTCAGCCCCAGGCCAACAAATCCCGCCGCTTTGTTAATGGGGCCGCCAAGATCAATCGCCGTGGCTGCCGCCATCCCGATGGCGTACATCATTGAGCCCGCCTGACCCGCCGCCAGCAGTACGGTCCGCATACCTGCATTCAGCCAGCCGCCAATCGGCGTGATGATGTAATACATCGCCAGCATCACAAACAGCGCCGAGAGGATTGGGATCAGAAAGGTGCTTTTAAAGGCCAGCAGATACTGCGGTACGTTAATACGGCTATTCAGCCATTTGACCAGATAGCCTGCGGCTATGGCGATAATCAGCGCGCCAATAAACGTGGAGGGCACGGGTTTGGTGGCAAGCCAGGTCAGTTTTTCCGCATCAAAGTTCAGCACCAGCGTCGGCTGCGTGGCGACAAGGCCACCGATAAACCCGGCCGGGAAGGCCAGCTTTCCGCCGATAGAGTTGGCGACAAAGGCGGCAAACATCGGGATGGCGAAGCTGAACAGCAGCCCGCCGAACGATTCGGTCAGATAGCCAAATTTCAATACCGAGAGATTGAAACCGGTGAATTTGCCAGAGTTAAGCGCGTCGAGAATACCGGTGTCAGGCGGGATCTCCAGCCAGACGTAGGCGATGAGCTGTGAAATGGCGAGGATAACCCCGCCCATGATAAGCGTTGGCACCATGCGGGATATCCCCGACATAATGTGCTGTGGAAGCTCTTTCCAGAAAGACGCACCGGCGGCAACCGGTGCGGATTTGATGGCAAGTGTGTCACCCTCGTGACTGTCCGGGCGAACCGCGCTGCGTTTTTTAATAGCCATGACGAAAACCCCTGGGTGTGAGGATTATTATTGTTCTGCTGCAATCATCTCTTCGATCTCTTTCAGGGTGCCTGCCGCGTTTTTAATGGCGTCCTGAAGCGTAATCTCATACACGTCGCGCGTTTCGAAGCGCTCATTGTCTTCCGGGGTGATCGCGATGGCGTGGATAATAATGTCAGCGTCGGCAATATCCTGTGGGGTCAGGCGATTCTGGATCCCGTCCGCGCCCTGGGTTTCAATTTTTACCTCATAACCGGCTTCCGTCGCTGCGTCTTCCAGCGCCTGGGCTGCCATGAAGGTATGTGCCAGGCCCATCGGGCAGGCGCACAGTGCAATCAGTTTTTTAGCCATGTGAAATTCCTCCTGTAGATAACGCCATGATTATGGCGGGGAGGTTTCAGTGATGTTTACCGGATTAATAATGCTTTAGCTGGAAAAATGATGCGTGTGAGCGGAAGTGTGAGGTTAATCGTCATATCACGGAAATCAATGAAAAACCGGGCAAAAAGGTGCCCGGCGCAGCATCAGTAACCGGCTTTATCAATGACAAACTGTTTGCCGCAGTTGCCCGGATGCGGCTGTGGCGCAAAGGAGCCGGCAGAGAGCGGGTTGTTGATGGTGCTGGCGTTCAGCGAGATCTGCATCTCGGTCAGATAAGCCGGATTGCCGTGGCAGGTAAGCTTGAACGCTTTTACGCTCTGTTTCCCCCAGCTTTTGGCCACGGCTTCATCGAAGTCGCTGCGGCGGACGGTTTTGCCATAATTTTCCGCCAGAAGTTTTCCTGCCGCGCTGTGCTTCACTTCCTGGTTCATGCGCACCATGGTGCCGAAGTAAGCGTCGGGATCAAAACCAAAGCAGACGCCGTGTTTCGCGTATTCATAACGTTCAAGGCAGGAGTTGCCGCCCGCGCCGGGCATCACGCTGTTCAGCTTCGCCGCGCCGGTTAGCGATAGTCCGGTCTCTGCGGCGTCACATTTGCGGCTGGCTTTTGCTTCCGGCATATTTGGAACCGGACGAGTGGCACAGCCGAAGCGCATCCAGCGGCGTTCATCCACTCCGCGAGCGGCAATAGATTTCGGCAGCGAGGGCCATAAGCCGTGGACGGTCAGAAAATCGGTTTTGTTGCTGCTCTCTTTTTGCAGGCGACACTCTTCCGGTTCGTCACGGTTACGTTCGACCATGCTCTGGCAAAATCCGGTTTGCCAGGAAAGGGCCAGAACGTAGCGATCGAAATCGCCGTACTGGGTTGGCTTAAGCGGATCTGCCTGAATTGAGAAGACACAGAGTGCAAGCGCTACTGCGCCAGACGGGATAACGATATCCTTCCTGAACATTTGCTTTCCTGATTGGTTGGGCGCGATTAATTTCTGGGGGTTATTAAAGCACAAAAAGCGCCCGCAGGCGCTTTTTGGAAATCAGGAATTTCGCTTAGGCAGCGCCGGGAACCAGCACTTCGGTGGCGATAATAACGATAATCAGGCCAACCAGCACCGGCACTGACGTGCGTTTTACCACTTCAAACGGAGAGATTTTCGCCATCCCCGCAACCGCAACCACCACGCCCGATACCGGAGAAATGGTACGACCCAGGTTGGAGGCCTGAAGCATCGGAATGGACAGGTAAGCCGGGTTGATGCCGGAGGAGTGCGCCAGCTTAGGGATCATCTCAACAAAGGCGTAGAACGGCGCGTTACCGGAGCCGGTGGTCATCGCCGCCAGCATGGTCAGCACCACCAGCACCAGCATCAGGATAATGCTAGCCGAGCCGAACGAGGTGGCGATAGAGATCAGGCTCTGAATAAAGCCGATGGTGCTCAGCCCCTGGGCAAACACCCCCGCGGCAACCAGCAGCATCACCACGCCCGCGAAGGCATCCGCCATACCGCGGAAGGCAACTTCCAGACCCGTGAACACTTTCTGGGTGTTAAAACCCCGAACGAATTCCAGGATGGCCGCCAGCAGCATACAGATCACCAGGATAGTGATGATGTGCAGCTGCGGGCCCCATTTGCCGTCGAAAATAAGCACGCCAATAATCGGCGTGAAGGGCAGGATGGAATAAAACGCCGGGGCGGTAGTGGTGATTTCGCTGACGTCCATCATTTCATGGCTGACGTTCTCTTTCTTATCGAGATAGCGCTGCCAGAAGAAATGCGCCACGCCCATGCCGAGAATAGCGGTGATGGAGATCGGCAGTGTGGTTTTGAAGGCGAAGTCAATCAACGACATTTCCGCGGCTTTTGCGGCCAGCACTACGTCACCGGAAGTAGGGGAGAGAATAATCGCCGCCGGAGAGGCGCAAATAGCCGCCGCTGCGCCACGGCTGATCCCGACGTTAACCATTACCGGGAACAACGTTGCCATTAACAGCACGCCAAGGCCCGTTGCTGAGGAAACGGCTAATGACATCAGACAGGCCAGGAAATAGGCCGCGACCATCAGCAGATAGGGGGAATTAATATATTGCAGCGGCTTAGAAGCCAGCTTTACCACCATATCATTCGCGCCGATATGGGTCATATAGGCAGCAAATCCGCAGAGCATCATGATCATCATGCCCAGATCGCCGCCGCGGCTCATCAGCAGAATTTTTATATATTCCACAATATCGGTAGCGGTATATCCGGTACTGGCTTCGCTGGCGGGTAAAACCTGATGACCCATTAGCGCGCTAATGATCAGCAGCGTCAGGCCGCCGACAAATAGCACGCCGGTGGCTGAGTAACCTTTAATGATGTAGCGTGCTACACCGACAATGACCACGACTCCAATGAGGAGTTCGAGAAAAGTAAGCATGATTTCCCCTGTATCCTTGCTGCCCGAGAGACAAATAATCAATAAAAAAGAAGCTGAAATGTGCCGAATAAATGTCCAGTCCTTGCTGATTAAAATCAAGAAAGAGACTACTAAAGGCACTGATGACGATATTTTTGCTAACCCTGCGTCATTTATATTAAGACGTTATTGACCTGATGAATAGATATTATATGTCATTAAAATGATGGTGAAGTGTTAAGGTTTTGAGTATTACTTGCCGACAATCGATTTAAAACGTAAATCTCTTTAAAACCACTTCTCTTTCATTCTTTTGCCTGCTTATACTCGGTTCACTTTTACCCTATCCGACGATCTGAATATGCACGCCAGCTGGACATATCGCCTGCGCTTTATCAAAAAACATCTGCTGATGTTTTTGCTGGCGTTTGGCTGGCTGTTGATCCAGAGTCAGGTGGCCGTCGCCTCCCATCAATGTTCAATGGATTTGCGCGGTGAGGTGGCCACTATCCAGCATATGGACATGATGGCGCAACCGGGGCCGCATTATGCTGCCGGTGCTTCACCGCTGTGTGAAAAGCATTGTGTGCCGGATCAGGTACAAAAAGATCCTGCCCAGCCGCATCTGGTGGCGCTGCCTGCCGCCATGACCCTGACCTTAACGACCCCAGAGTGCTCGTCTGCAAGCCATTCTGCGTGGTCCGTTACCCCTCCTGCTGTGGGGCCGCCGGCAACGATCCGCTATTGCCGGTTTCGGGAGTAAAAA
Source organism: Enterobacter cloacae complex sp. IR5441 (assembly GCF_049238215.1). NCBI lineage: Bacteria > Pseudomonadati > Pseudomonadota > Gammaproteobacteria > Enterobacterales > Enterobacteriaceae > Enterobacter > Enterobacter cloacae complex sp. IR5441. The sequence goes on along the minus strand of NZ_JBMKIA010000012.1, from coordinate 48,399 downwards.
CCTGTTAATTCGTTGATTTTCATTTACTTAACGTTTAACAGGAGTTTTTTTCATGCGTACTATATTCCTTTCCGCGCTGGTTGGCGCGTCCGTCTCTTTCGCTTCTTATACCGTTCAGGCAAACCAGACCTGGCAGGGCCACGGCGTGGTTCAGTCGATCTCTGACAGCGCCGTCATGCTCCGGCACGAGGCCATACCGGAACTAAAATGGCCAGCAATGACCATGCCGTTTACTTTATCTGCCGGCGCCACGCTGAATGACGCCAAACCAGGGGATGAAGTGACCTTCACGCTTGAGCGTGCGGGTGACGGTTTCCAGATTATCTCGCTGACGCCAGCACGCTAAGCGAGGTCACCATGAAACAACACACACTGAGCCTGTGGCTCGGTGGGGTGTTGTTCGGCCTGTTAACCTCCGCCGCGCAGGCGGAGCCGTGGACGCTCGAACACACCCTGACCGAAGCCCAGCGCTACTCGGCAGAACTCTCTGCCAGCCGTAACGAAGCGCAGGCGCTGGATGCGATGGCGGATTCCGCCACGCAATTACCTGACCCGAAACTGAAATTCGGCATCGAAAACGTGCCGGTACAGGGCAGCAACGATCGGCGGCTGACGCGTGAAGGGATGACCATGCAGAAGGTTGGCATCATGCAAAGCTACGTCAGCTCAGAGAAGCGGGAACGTAAAGCGCAGACCTTTCAGGCGCAGGCGCGAAGCGTGCTGGCAAAATCCGAAGCCGTCCGCGCCGCGCTTCAGCGTGATACCGCCCAGGCCTGGCTGGATCTGGCGCTGGCCCAGCAGGCGCTGAACACGGCCAGAACGCTGGTCCGTGAAACCGAACGCCAGCGGGGCGTGCAGAAGGCGAGCGTCGGGGCGGGAAGCGCCACGCCGGACAGCGTACTGGCCCTGCAAATGATCCTCAGCGCCATGCGCGACAAAGAGACGCTGGCGCAGCGGGATGTGCAGCTGGCGCAAAGCCGTCTGCTGGAGCTTACGGGGCACGCGATTACGGCGGTTCGCGGTCCGCTGCCGCGCTATCAGCGTCTTCCTGCCGATGAAAAAACGTTGCAGGAGGGGATCGTCAGGCACCCGGAAGTGGAGGCCGCACGACGTGAAGCCGAGACCGCGAAAGCGCGTTCAGCGCAATCTGCCGTGGCGGCGATACCCGATGTGGATGTGGAGGTCTATTACGCCCACCGCGCCGAAGGCTATGACGATATGGCTGGCGTGATGTTCAGCGTGGATCTGCCTTTGTTCCAGTCAAAACGTCAGGACAAGGATTACGCCGCCGATGTTTCCCGCTCAATGCAGGCGGTGGATCAACTGACGCTGCTCAAACGCGAACACATTGCCCAGGTGCAAACGCTGGTGGCGCAGTATCAGGCTGCGCAAACGGTGTGGCAGCGACAGCGGGACGAGGTACTACCGTTGCAGCGTCAACGGCTGGCGGTACTGACGGCGCAATATCGCTCTGGACAGTCGGCGCTTCCGGCCCTGCTGGAGGCGCGTCGTGGCGTACTGGATACGGAACTGGCGGTGAACCAGGCGGAGCGCGAAATGGCGCGAACCTGGGCTGCCGTGAACTGGCTGATCCCGCAGGAGCTGGCGCAATGAAAAAAACAACGTTAATGGCGATTGCCATCGCGATAGCTGCCGCTGGCGGCTATTTTGTCGGAAAGAAGCAGACGCATCAGCCGGCTGCGGCTGCACAACCCTCTGAACGTAAGGTGCTTTACTGGTACGACCCTATGGTGCCCGGTCAGCGCTTCGATAAGCCGGGTAAATCCCCCTTTATGGATATGGATCTGGTCCCGCGCTACGCCGATGAAGCACAGGCGGCGTCGGGCGTGGCCATCAGCACTCAACAGCAGCAAAACCTGGGGATGAAAACCGCCAACGTTGAGATGCGCCAGCTGGTTTCGCCGTTCTCGGCCTTTGCCACGGTTGCAACGGATGAACGTAACGTCTCGGTGGTGTCAGCCCCGGCCAATGGCGTGGTGTCAAAATTGTTTGTTAATGCGCCGCAGCAGCAGGTGAAAGCCGGAGAGGCGCTGGCGCAACTGTGGATCCCGCAATGGACCACCGCCCAGCAGGAGTACCTCGCGGTTCGTCAGCTTGGCGATGCCGCATTGACCCGCGCCGCACGCGAGCGGCTGGCGTTGCAGTTTATGCCGGAAGAGGTCATTCGTTTGCTGGAGCGTAGCGGTAAGCCGCAGACCACGCTCACCCTGCGCGCTGACCGGGCGGGCTATGTGGTGAAGCTGGACGTGCGGGAAGGGGCGCAAATCACCGCAACGGCGCCGCTGTTTGAGATCGCCAGCCTCGATCCTGTCTGGCTGGTGGTCGACTACCCGCAAACGCAGGCGCAGTCTCTGGCAGTGGGCAGCAACGTGGTAGCAACGTCAGAAAGCTGGCCGGGGGAGCAATTCCACGGCACGGTCAGCGAATTGCTGCCGCAGATGGAGACGACCACGCGAACCCTGAAAGCCCGTATCGTGCTGGAAAATACCGCACATAAGCTTAAGCCAGGCATGTACCTCTCCGTCAGGCGTGCGGAAGAGATGAAAGGCCCGCCGGTGCTGGCGGTGCCGGAAGAGGCGGTGATTAACATCGGAGAGTCTGCGCGTCTGCTGCTGGCCACCGGGGACGGTTATTTCCAGCCTGTGACGGTGACAACCGGCCTGACGGCGCAGGGCTGGACGGCGATCCTGTCCGGGGTCAAAGAGGGCGATAAGGTGGTGACGTCCGGGCAATTCCTCATTGATTCCGAAGCCAGCCTGCGTAGCGTGATGCCGGAGGTGACGCCATGATTGCCGCTGTGATTCGCGCCTCGTTGCGTAACCGCCTGCTGGTGATCCTGGCCGCGCTGATGATGGCCGGCTGGGGCTGGTGGGCGGTGCAGCGCGCGCCGCTGGACGCGTTGCCCGATCTGTCTGATGTGCAGGTCATTATCAAAGCGAGTTACCCCGGAAAAGCGCCGCAGGTGATTGAAGATCAGGTGACCTGGCCCCTGACAACCTCCATGTTGTCTGTGCCGGGAGCTAAAACCGTGCGTGGTTTTTCAATGTTTGGTGACGCTTATGTGTACGTGCTGTTTGAGGATGGCACCGATCTCTACTGGGCGCGATCCCGGGTGCTGGAATATTTAAGCCAGGTACAGGCGCAGTTTCCGCCAGGCGTGAAGGTGTCGCTGGGGCCAGATGCGACGGGCGTGGGCTGGATCTACGAATATGCGCTGATCGACCGTAGTGGAAAACACAGCCTGGCAGATCTGCGGGCCCTTCAGGACTGGACGCTTAAGTTCGAGCTTAAGACGGTACCGAATGTATCTGAAGTGGCAAGCATTGGCGGAATGGTGCGTCAGTATCAGATCGTGGCGGACCCGGCGAAGATGCGCGCGCTAAATATTACCCACAGCCAGCTATCCGGCGCGGTGCAGGCCGCCAATAAAGAGAGCGGCGGCGCCCTGCTGGAGATGGGCGAAGCGGAGTATATGGTGCGGACAACGGGCTATTTGCGCTCGCTGGAGGATTTTCGCAATGTGGTGATCGCCACCCGCGATGGCGTACCTGTCCTGCTGAAAGATGTCGCCACCATTGGCATTGGCCCGGAGATCCGCCGGGGCGTGGCGGAGCTTAACGGTGAAGGGGAGGTCGCTGGCGGCGTGATCGTGATGCGCTACGGGCAGAATGCGCTGGAAACGCTTCGTGCGGTAAAAGCGAAACTGAGCGAGCTGCAAAAAACGCTGCCGCAGGGCGTCGAGATTGTTCCGGTCTACGATCGTTCCACGCTGATTGAGGAATCGGTCAAAACGCTGACGCACAAGCTGCTCGAAGAGTTTGCCGTGGTGGTACTGGTGTGCGCGCTGTTCCTGTTCCACCTGCGCTCCGCGCTGGTGGCGATGGTCTCGCTGCCGCTGGGGATCCTCGGGGCATTTGTGGTGATGCACTATCAGGGCATTAACGCGAATATGATGTCGCTCGGCGGGATCGCCATTGCCATCGGGGCGATGGTGGATGCGGCAATTGTGATGATTGAAAATATGCACAAGGTGCTGGAGCAGTGGCGGCATGATAATCCGGGCAAGGAGCCCGCGCCGGGGGAATACTGGCGTCTGGCGGAAAAGGCGGCGGTCGAAGTGGGACCGGCGCTGTTTTGCAGCCTGTTAATCATCACGCTGTCATTTATACCGGTTTTTTCGCTGGAAGCGCAGGAGGGGCGAATGTTCTCGCCGCTGGCGTTCACCAAAACCTGGTCGATGGCCGTGGCCGCCGGGCTTGGGATCACCCTGGTGCCGGTGCTAATGGGCTTTTTCATTCGCGGGAAAATCCCGGATGAGAAGGCAAACCCGATCAACCGCCTCCTGATCCGCCTGTATGAGCCGCTGCTGGACAAGGTACTGACCTTCCCGAAAATGACGCTGGCACTGGCATGTCTGCTGCTGATCGCCACGCTCTGGCCGCTGAGCCGCCTGGGAAGCGAATTTATGCCGCCGCTGGATGAAGGGGATTTACTCTATATGCCCTCCACGCTGCCGGGGATCTCTGCTCGCGAGGCATCGCGGCTGCTTCAGCAGACGGACCGCTTGATCAAAAGCGTACCGGAGGTCGCGAGCGTGTTTGGCAAAGCCGGTCGGGCGGAGTCGGCAACCGATCCCGCGCCATTAACCATGCTGGAAACAACCATTCACTTTAAGCCCCGCGAGCAGTGGCGGCCAGGAATGACGCCGCAAAAGCTGGTGGAGGAGCTTGATAAAACCGTGTCGCTGCCGGGTATTGCCAATGTGTGGGTGCCGCCTGTCCGTAACCGCCTGGACATGCTAGCAACCGGGATCAAAAGCCCGGTCGGCATTAAGGTGAACGGCAATAATATTGCCGACATTGAGCGCGTGGCCCGGCAGATTGAGCAGGTGGTGAAGGACGTTCCTGGCGTCTCCTCTGCGCTGGCGGAGCGTCTGGAAGGCGGGCGCTACGTGGATATACGTATCGACCGGCAAAAAGCCGCGCGCTACGGCGTTTCCGTCGATGAACTGCAAAGTCTGGTCTCCACGCTGGTCGGGGGTGATAACATTGGTGAGGTGATCCAGGGACGCGAGCGGTATCCCATCAACCTGCGTTATCCCCGCGATTTGCGTGATAACGTCGACACGTTGCGGGTGTTGCCGGTAATGACCGCCAGCGGTAGCCAGGTGGCACTGGGGGAATTGGCCGATATCGTCGTGACGGAAGGCCCACCGATGCTAAAAAGTGAAAACGCGCGCCTTTCCAGCTGGATCTACGTGGACTTGCGCGGGCGCGATCTGAAGTCCGCCGTGGATGAAATGCAAAAACGGGTGGAGGAGAAGGTGGTATTGCCGCAGGGCGTGTCTCTCTCCTGGTCCGGGCAGTTTGAATATCTGGAACGGGCGACCGCGACGCTCAAAATAGTCTTACCTGTCACGCTGATGATTATATTCGTCCTTTTATGGTTAACCTTCAGGCGGATATCAAATGTCCTGATAATAATGGGGACATTGCCTTTCGCGCTTATTGGGGGCGTGTGGTTACTGTGGCTGCTTGAATATAATTTGTCAGTGGCGGGGGCCGTTGGCTTTATCGCCCTTTCCGGAGTGGCGGCAGAATTCGGCGTAATTATGGTTCTTTATTTGAATCATGCGCTTGATAAATATCACAGGCTGGAGCCAGAAGGGGGAAATACGGTGCTGATGCGGGCAATCCACGAAGGAGCCGTGCTGCGTGTGCGTCCGAAGGTGATGACGGTCGCCACTATTATGGCGGGACTGCTGCCCATCATGTGGGGCAGTGGGAGTGGTTCAGAGGTGATGCAACGTATTGCCGCGCCGATGATTGGTGGCATGGTAACGGCACCGTTATTGTCGATGTTAGTTATTCCCGCACTCTACAAGTTGTTACACCAACGTTAAATATGTCAACTGCATGTGCTTATTCAGGCATGCAGTTTATGTTTCCTCAGATTATTCCCAGAAACGGGAGGGTAATTAGGAATAACACCGATGCTGTTAAGCGTTCATTCAAGTATTCTGTGTTAAAGTCTGCACCGAATACTAAATATGGTAATGGCACTGTGATTGTACGAATTAAATTTCCCCTGATTTTATTGTTTATTATTGGGCAGTTATCATTTGCGTCTGCTGTTAATGCAGAGAGCAATACAGCGGATAAAGGCTGGTTCACCACCTTCACGGATAACGTCGCGCAAACATGGAATGAACCTGAGCACTACGATCTCTACATTCCGGCCATTACGTGGCATGCACGTTTTGCCTACGATAAAGAAAAAACTGACCGTTATAACGAGCGTCCGTGGGGGGCCGGCTTCGGTCAGTCTCGCTGGGATGAAAAAGGTAACTGGCATGGCCTGTACCTGATGGCGTTTAAGGACTCCTACAATAAATGGGAGCCTATTGGTGGCTACGGCTGGGAAAAAACCTGGCGTCCGTTATCAGACGACAACTTCCGTCTGGGGCTGGGCTATACGGCAGGGTTCACGGCGCGTGATAACTGGAAATACATTCCTGTTCCGGTACTGCTGCCGCTTGCCTCCATCGGCTATGGTCCGGCAACGTTTCAGATGACCTACATACCGGGTACCTATAACAACGGTAACGTTTACTTTGCCTGGATGCGGTTTCAGTTTTAACTGAATTTTTCTGCTAAATCGGCCAAAAAACGCACAGACATTGAAATGTAAAGGATAAAAATCGAACAGCGAAAATTAACGCGACTTTTGTCACTTTTTATCAAAGATCCGCTGGACAAAACGCCTCACAATTGTTGTACTGATACCCGACACAGCATTTGTGTCGTTTTTTAATGTAAAGGTAATTTTGATGTCTAAGATTAAAGGTAACGTTAAGTGGTTTAATGAGTCCAAAGGATTCGGTTTCATTACTCCTGAAGATGGCAGCAAAGACGTGTTCGTACACTTCTCTGCAATCCAGTCTAATGGTTTCAAAACTCTGGCTGAAGGTCAGCGCGTAGAGTTCGAAATCACTAACGGTGCCAAAGGCCCTTCTGCTGCTAACGTAATCGCTCTGTAATTCAGACGCGTCAGCAAGAATTTCAAAACCCGCTCAATGAGCGGGTTTTTTTCGTTCTGAATCAACCAATAAGATAGATCTTCAGGAAGCTGGCGACAATCGCGACGCTTAGCAATACCATAACCACGCCTGACAGAGTTTCTTTCATGCTATCACCCTCGTTCAATATTGAGCCAAGAGTGACAGAGAAAAATTAAGCCAACATTAAGGTTGCCGTGCTTAATGTCCGCTGGCGGAGGAAAATAACCAGAATGCGATCGCAGTCATCGCAAACGAGCCAAGCATGTTAACGGCAATGTTGGTCAGCGCCCAGCCCATCCGGCCTTCCTGAAACAGAAAGACCACCTCCGCAGAGAAGGTAGAAAACGTTGTTAAGCCGCCGCAGAAACCAGTTGTAATCAGAACCTTCCACATAGGGTCGATGTTGGTCATGCGATTAAACCAGGCCAGCCCCATCCCAATAATAAACGCCCCGATCAGATTTGCCGCCAGTGTCCCCATCGGAATGGCCTGATGCAGGGGGTTAAACCGCATGCTTAAGAGCCACCGCGCAACGCTACCCGTGCCTCCACCAATAAAAACGGCTATAAGTAGTTGTAACACTGTCAATACCTGCTATTTGCTGTGTAAGTGCGTCGAGTGTAACGCTGTTTTTAACCGGGAGACAATTATGTATGTTGCAGTAGGGCAGTTCGCGGTGACGCCGGACTGGAATGAAAACGCGGAAAAATGCGTCTCCCTGATGGTTCAGGCGAAGCAAAAGGGTGCGTCGTTGCTGGTACTTCCCGAGGCGTTACTGGCCCGTGATGATGGCGATCCAGACCTGTCGGTAAAGTCTGCGCAAACGCTGGAAGGGGCGTTTCTGAAACGACTGCTGGCCGAAAGCGTTGGCAACACGCTCACCACCATCTTGACGGTCCATATTCCGTCCTCGCCGGGGCGCGCGGTAAACACGCTGGTGGCGATACGTGAGGGTGCCATCGTCGCGAGCTACGCCAAACTTCATCTGTATGATGCGTTCAGCGTTCAGGAGTCGCGCCTGGTCGATCCGGGGAGTGTAATTCCGCCGCTGATTGAGGTCGAGGGTGTTAAGATTGGCCTGATGACCTGCTACGATATCCGTTTTCCCGAGCTGGCGCTGAACCTGGCATTGCAGGGGGCCGAGGTGCTGGTTCTGCCTGCCGCGTGGGTCAAAGGACCGCTTAAGGAGCATCACTGGGCGACGCTGCTGGCAGCACGTGCGCTGGATACCACCTGTTACGTGGTAGCCGCGGGTGAATGTGGTAACAAAAATATCGGGCAGAGCAGGGTTGTCGATCCGCTGGGGGTGACGGTTGCGGCAGCAGCGGAGACGCCTGCGTTATTGCTGACGGAGATAATTTCCGCCCGAATAGCGCTTGCGCGTCAGCAATTACCTGTTCTGCGCAACCGCAGGTTTGCGCCACCGCAATTAATGTGATGTTTTTTTCAACAATGCTTGATTCACCTTGTTACAGATTGCTATTGTGTGCACGCGCCAAATGACCGTTAATACGTTCAGGTTTTTTGGCGGAATGCAGCCTGTTTCATGTAAAGAAGGTATTTATGGGTGAGATTAGTATTACCAAACTGCTGGTGGTTGCCGCACTGGTCGTCCTGCTGTTCGGTACCAAGAAGTTACGCACGCTGGGTGGAGACCTGGGTGCTGCCATTAAGGGCTTTAAGAAAGCAATGAACGATGACGACGCGGCAGCGAAGAAAAGTGCCGAAGATGACATCACTGCACAGAAGCTTTCACACAAAGAGTAATGGCAATGCTGCAAGGCTTGCATAAAAAACCGGCTCACGAGGCCGGTTTTTTGTTTTACTGTAAATAGATTTTACAGCTTTATTTCACTTCTTCGCCCTTCGCCTGCATATCGGCGTGATAAGAGGAGCGAACAAACGGGCCGCATGCGGCATGGGTAAAGCCCATCGCCATCGCTTCGGCTTTCATTTCATCGAACTCATCCGGGCTCACGTAACGCTGTACAGGCAGGTGGTGACGGCTTGGCTGGAGGTACTGGCCCAGCGTCAGCATGGTGACGCCGTGGCGGCGCAGATCGCGCATCACTTCAATGATCTCAGCGTTGGTTTCACCCAGGCCGACCATCAGGCCAGACTTGGTTGGAATATGCGGATGGGCTTCTTTAAAGCGCTCCAGCAGCTTCAGCGACCAGTTGTAGTCTGCACCGGGACGTACCTGACGGTAGATGCGCGGTACGTTCTCCAGGTTGTGGTTGAACACGTCTGGTGGCGTCGCGGTCAGGATATCAAGCGCGCGATCCATACGGCCACGGAAGTCCGGCACCAGCGTCTCAATCTTAATGTTCGGGCTTTTTTCGCGGATGGCGGTAATACAGTCAGCAAAATGCTGAGCACCGCCATCGCGCAGATCGTCACGGTCAACGGAGGTGATAACAACATAACGCAGCGCCATATCGGCAATCGTCTGCGCCAGTTTTTGCGGTTCGTTTGCGTCAGGCGCAACAGGACGGCCATGGGCAACGTCACAGAACGGACAGCGGCGGGTGCAGATGGCACCCAGAATCATAAATGTCGCGGTACCGTGATTGAAACATTCAGCAAGGTTAGGGCAGGAGGCCTCTTCACAGACGGAGTGAAGGCCATTTTTGCGCATCGCCGCTTTGATCCCCTGGATACGCGAAGAGTCGGCCGGAAGTTTGATTTTCATCCATTCCGGTTTTCTTAACAGCGCCTCGCGCTCTGTAGCCACGTTTTTAACCGGGATAAGGGCCATTTTATCGGCATCGCGGTATTTAACACCGCGTTCCATCACAATGGGTTTACTCATAGCGTGCGTGTTCCAGTTGCGAATATCGAAGGAAAGCGTTTCAATTCAAGGGAATGTTGTAATTATCAACTATTTTTGAACGAACGACAGGCAGTATATCATTTAAAGGGGCGATAAAGCAGCCTGCCAGGTCGTCAATTTGTAAAATAGTTGTTGTTTTGTGCCTTTTGCCCCGCTTGCGGCAGGGGCTTGTGCTGAAAGGCGGGATCAGAACGCCTGGCGGATCACGTTAATGACGTTTTCCAGCACCGGATCGCGCAGGCTTAGCTTGTTATAATGCAGTGAGATTTCAACAGATTCCGTCGTAAGTTGACTCAATGGAATGCTCTCCAGCGGCCAGCACTTTTGAAGCAGAGTGAAGAGACGCACAGGCATAATACAGAGCAAATCGCTGCTGCCAATAAGGGCCGCGAGGGTAAACATATTGTAACTGCTGAAGCTGATCAGACGGTCCGGGAACAGTTCGTCAATACGCTGGCGCAGCGGATCCGGACCCTGCCCCTCGGACATAAAGGTTGCATGTTCGTAATGACGCAAATTTTCAGGCGTCAAAGCTGCGCCCAAAGCAGGATGACTCTGACGACATACGAGCGCCAGAGAGTCGGTATAGAGAACGTTATGCCCTAATGCCCTGGCCGCGAAGCTGTTGCTGTCGATGATAAGGTCCGTCTGGAATTGTGCCAGCTGAGTTTCCGGATCGTTAACGGGCACGTTGCGGATCAGCAGCTGTGGCGCATGCTGTTTAACAGCCTGGTAAATAGCGGGCATGACCAGAACGCCCACAGAGGGAGAGGTGCCTATGGTGATGGTTCGTTGCTTATCGTAACTGCCGGTGAGATCCAGCGCGCCCAGAATCGATTCCAGACCCTGGCTGATGTACTCATGCAGATGGGTGGCGTACGCGGTGGGGGTTACGCCCTGGCCTTTACGAATAAATAAGGGATCGGGAAATATCGCGCGCAATTTTTGAATTGACTGGCTAATAGCAGAGGGCGTGAGATTAAGAATTTTCGCAGCATTAACGATACCTTTGTGGACATATACCGCCTCAAAAATAGTCAATAAATTGAGATCAATATTACGTAAAGTCCGGAAAATTTGCGGCTTATCTTCGCCGCTGGTTTCATTCAGGCGTTTGGCTGGTAAATTAGTAGGCTCCACGCTCTTACTCCGTATCCATTCACAATATGAATGATAGTTGAATTTATTTATTATGCTTGCAGAGATTCGTAAAGTGTTTCGTAAGTTTCCCTTGTTTATCGAAAACAAGCAGTTGGGTGATTATCACGCACGTTACACGATACCCGGTGATGGTACTATTAAGGTTCTAATTAATATGGGACGCTAATATATGGGCGACTCGAAAATATAGAATATGCGGTTTATTGTAAAGCGTAAATACGGCAATTAAGCAGTGGCTGGTCAAATAACCGAACCACTGCCGGAAGTGTGTTAAGCAGCAATATATTCGTAGTCAGGATTGTTAAGCAGCGCTAAAAACTTCTTCAGAAGCACGGGGCGGATATTCTCAGGGGTGGCGGTATCGACCCACTGGCGCATTTGCGTCATTTCCATACCGGCATACCCGCATGGGTTGATGCGCTGGAAAGGGGTCAGATCCATATTGATATTCAGCGCCAGCCCGTGGAACGAGCAGCCTTTACGGATACGCAGCCCCAGCGAACAGATCTTCATCTCTCCAACATAGACGCCCGGGGCATCGGCGCGAGGGTGAGCATCGATACCGTACTCAGCGAGCGTGTTCACCACGGTTTGTTCCAGTAAGGTCACGAGCTCACGCACGCCCAGCTTTCTGCGTTTCAGGTTAAGCAGGACATACATGACCTGCTGGCCCGGGCCGTGGTAGGTCACCTGTCCACCGCGATCGCTCTGGATCACCGGGATATCACCCGTCATCAATAAATGTTCGGCTTTTCCTGCCTGGCCTTGAGTAAACACCGGCAGGTGTTCAACCAGCCAGATTTCATCAGGGGTAGTGTCATCGCGCATATCGGTAAAGTCATGCATAGCCTGAGAGACTGGCTCGTAAGGCTGTAGCCCAAGATGGCGGACAAGAATTTTATCCTGGTACAAAAGGACGTCTCCGAAGACAAGGGAGAATAGGTAACGGGGAGTATATCACAGCGGGGAAGTGGGTTACCCGGCAAACCGGGTAACCGCTGAGGGACTACAGCACCATACGAACAATTTCGATATTGCCGAGCTCTTCGTACAGCGTCTCAACCTGCTCAATGTGTGTCGCAGTGATGGTGATTGAGACCGAGTGGTAGTTACCTTTGCTGCTCGGTTTGACTGATGGAGAGTAGTCACCCGGCGCATGGCGCTGTACCACTTCAACCACCTGATCAACCAGCTCAGGTTTCGCCAGACCCATTACTTTGTAAGTAAAAGGGGTAGGGAATTCAAGCAGTTCGTTAAGTTTGGTTTTCATGTCAGCTCCGGCGTGTGTATAAAAAATAATAACTCCCGCCACGGGGCGGGAGTTTTACTGATACGTAGTATATGGGGATCAAAATCACACTTTCAAGTGTTCAATTTTTAACCAAACCAGTGATGGAACATCAGCTTAATGTAATCAATGATTTTGCCGAAGAAATTGCCTTCAGGAATTTCCTCCAGCACCACCAGCGGGCGCTGATCGATGGTTTTGCCATCCAGCTGGAAGTTGATAGTACCCACGACCTGATTCTTTTGCAGCGGGGCGTGCAGCTCGGTGGTATTCAGCACGTAGCTGGCTTTCAGATCTTTCATACGACCGCGTGGGATCGTCAGATAGAGATCTTTGTCCACGCCCAGGGAAGCGCGGTCGTTATCGCCAAACCAGACAGGTTCAGAGGCAAATTCTTTACCGGCTTTCAGCGGGTTCACGGTTTCGAAGAAGCGGAAGCCCCAGGTCAGCAGCTTTTTGCTTTCCGTTTCGCGGCCTTTAAACGTACGCCCCCCCATCACGGCAGAGATCAGACGCATCTGGCCTTCAGTGGCGGAGGCCACCAGGTTATAGCCGGCTTTATCGGTGTGGCCAGTTTTGATGCCGTCGACGTTCAGGCTGTTGTCCCACAGCAGGCCGTTACGGTTGGTCTGACGAATGCCGTTGAAGGTGAACTCTTTCTCTTTGTAGATAGAGTACTCGTTTGGCACGTCGCGGATCAGCGCCTGGCCGATCAGCGCCATATCACGCGCGGAGCTGTACTGACCCTCGGCGTCCAGGCCGTGAACGGTCTGGAAGTGGCTGTTTTTCAGACCCAGCGCGGAGACGTAGCTGTTCATCAGGCCCACAAACGCGTCCTGGCTGCCTGCGGCAAAATCGGCCATGGCCACGCAGGCGTCGTTACCGGACTGCAAGTTGATGCCACGGATAAGCTGAGAGACCGGAACCTGCATGCCAGGCTTCAGGAACATCAGCGATGAACCTTTGAACACCGGGTTGCCGGTTGCCCACGCATCGTTACCGATAGTCACCAGGTCGGTTTCTTTGAATTTGCCTGCTTTCATGGCCTGACCGATTACATAGCTGGTCATCATTTTGGTCAGGCTGGCCGGATCGCGGCGGGCATCGGCGTTCTGTTCTGCCAGAACTTTGCCGGAGTTGTAATCAATCAGGATGTAGGATTCCGCGTCGATCTGCGGAACGCCAGGGATCATGGTCTTGATGTTCAGGTCGTCCGCGTGAGCTGCGGAGAACGCAGCAGCGCAAAGGGCCGTGGTCAGCGCCATGCGCTGCACAAAACGAGCAGAAAAAGTGGTCTTCATGGTCAGAACTACGACATCCGTGATGGAATTAAAAAAAGTGCCTTACTATAGCAAATGCTATACGGGCAGGCATCCGACTTTCATCATGAGAGTGTTAACGTGCTTTACACAAACTGACATTTCGGATACCACCGAATAATTATTTTGCAACAGCGATAAACGACTGGAGCTGCGCCTCGCTCTGCAAACGCTGTTGCAGGGACGCTGCCTGCGATTTGCTGGCAAACGGACCCATCTGGATACGCCATACCGCACCGTTTTGCTCAACGCGGCCTGGCACGCCAAACTGCTTGCTTAAACGCTGCTGATATTGCTCTGCACGGGTCCGATCGCTGACGGCGCCAACCTGAACCACGTAGCTGCCGCTCGCCGTCGCAGGCGCCGCCGTCTGCGTAGCAGCAAGCGCGGTCACCGGGGCGGGTTGTGTAGCGGGTGCAGCAGCGACGGGCGCAGGCGCTGGGGCAGGTTCATTTGATTCAATCACGCCCGGCGCTAACGTGGTGGGTGCGCCAAGGAAACCACTGCTTTTCACCGGGGCGCCTGTCGCGTCTTCACTTTGCAGCGTATCGTTGCTGATAGCGCGCACTTCACCCTGCGGCTGTGCGGGCTCTGCCGGCGTTGAAGCGCCCCCCATACCACCGCTCAGATCCGGGCGAGCGGGCAGGGCATAGGTCTGTTTCGCGACCGTGGTACAGGCCGTGCCCGGGCCGGACAGTGAACCATCCTGCGCCACGATAATCGGGTCGATACGCACTTTAGTATTGTTTGAGGTGTTCAGACGGTCGGCCGCCGCGCGGGACAGGGAGATCACGCGATCGCTGCCGTAAGGACCGCGATCGTTGATACGCACCACGATCATTCGGCCATTCGCCAGGTTAGTGATGCGTGCATAGCTCGGGACAGGCAACGTCGGGTGTGCCGCCGTGATCTGCATCGGATCGAAGGTTTCACCCGACGCGGTCAGGTTGCTGCCGGGCTCAGCGTCATAGATGGCAGCAAAGCCAGCCTGGCTGAAACGGGAAGGATCCTGAACGATTTTATAGCTTTTACCGTCGCGCTGATAATCCTGATTCACGCTGGCGTTCAGCGGTTCATAAACGGGATCGGCACCGCTAATCTCAACAATCGGGCCATTACAGACCGCAGGCTGCGGCGGCGCGACGGTTGCCTGTTGCTGACCATCATCACTTGTACAGGCGGCAAGTAAACTTGCTGCGATGCAGATCCCCAGCCACTGCTTACGCATTGCGATCCCCTTATTTTTATACGCTTTTGGACAACATTTTCCTGTGGGTATGGATCGACATGACGATACCAAACCCGGCCATCAACACGATCAGTGCCGAGCCCCCGTAACTCACCAGCGGCAGCGGTACGCCAACAACCGGCAGAATACCACTCACCATACCAATATTTACGAAGACATAAACGAACAAAATCAACATTAATCCGCCTGCCATCACGCGACCAAAGGTGGTTTGCGCGCGCGCGGCAATCCACAAACCTCGCATGATCAGCAGCACGTAGAGTGCAAGCAGCACCAGGATGCCAACCAGACCTAACTCCTCAGCCAGAACGGCAAAGATAAAGTCGGTGTGGCGTTCCGGTAAAAATTCGAGCTGCGACTGCGTACCGTGCAGCCAGCCTTTACCACGCAGGCCTCCGGAGCCAATCGCAATCTTCGACTGAATAATATGATAGCCTGCGCCCAGCGGATCGGTCTCGGGATCGAGCAGCATCATAACGCGCTGACGCTGGTAATCATGCATCAGGAAGAACCAGAGGATGGGGATAAACGCGGCAACCAGCACCACGGCGATACCAATCAGACGCCAGCTCAGGCCGGACAGGAACAGGACGAACAGGCCGGAGAGGGCGATAAGAATTGAAGTACCGAGGTCCGGCTGTGCGGCCACGAGCAGCGTCGGCAGGAAAATCAGCACCAGCGCAATGGCGGTATTTTTCAACGACGGCGGGCAGACGTCGCGGTTAATAAAGCGCGCCACCATCAGCGGGACGGCGATTTTGGCGATTTCCGACGGCTGGAAGCGGACAATCCCCAGATCCAGCCAGCGTTGCGCCCCTTTCGAGATGGCGCCGAAAGCATCTACTGCCACCAACAAAATGATACAGAAAATATAGAGATAGGGTGCCCAGCCCTCGTACACGCGCGGCGGTATTTGCGCCATCACCACCATAATGACCAGACCCATGGCGATCTGGCCGATTTTACGCTCCATCATGCCGATATCCTGGCCGCTGGCGCTCCAGATAACGAGGGCGCTATAGACCAGCAGAGCCAGCAGGATCAGCAGCATGGCAGGGTCGATGTGGATCTTGTCCCACAGCGATTTTTTATTCGGATTATCCGTCATGATTATTGGTCCTCCGCCGCAGCGGCTGCCGGGTTTTCAGCTGGCAGTTCGGTGTTGTTGTCACCCAGCATGATGTGGTCGAGGATTTGACGCATGATGGTACCCACCGCCGGGCCTGCGCCGCCGTTCTCCAGAATCATCGCCACCGCAACCTGCGGGTTATCATAAGGGGCAAACGCCGTCATGAGCTTGTGGTCACGCAGACGTTCGGCAATTTTATGTGCGTTATAGGTTTCATTCGCTTTCAGACCGAAGACCTGAGCCGTACCTGATTTCGCGGCTACCTTATACGGTGCGCCAGCGAAATATTTGTGCGCCGTCCCGTTAGGGCGGTTGGCTACACCGTACATGCCGTCTTTCGCGATTTCCCAGTACCCGGAATGAATGTCACCCACCGGCGGCTCGTGCGGCTGTATCCACGGCACTTTTTTGCCGTCTTCAACGGTGCTTTGCAGCAGGTGCGGCACTTTCACGACGCCATCGTTGATGAGGATCATCATCGCCTTGTTCATTTGCAGCGGGGTTGCCGTCCAGTAGCCCTGGCCGATCCCCACCGGAATGGTGTCACCCTGATACCAGGGTTTTTTAAAGCGCTTCAGCTTCCATTCGCGGGTTGGCATGTTGCCGGAACGTTCTTCCGCCAAATCTATGCCGGTGTAATGCCCGTAGCCGAATTTGCTCATCCATTCAGACAGACGGTCAATACCCATGTCGTAGGCGACCTGATAGAAGAAGGTATCCGCCGACTCCTCCAGTGATTTGGTCACGTTCAGATGGCCGTGGCCCCATTTTTTCCAGTCGCGGTAGCGTTTCTCAGAGCCAGGCAACTGCCACCAGCCGGGGTCAAACAGACTGGTATTACGGGTGATGACGCCCGCGCTCAGCGCAGACACGGCGACGTACGGTTTAACCGTTGAAGCGGGAGGATAAACCCCCTGCGTTGCGCGGTTTACCAGCGGCGTGTTTGGATCGTTGAGCAGGCCGGAGTAATCCTTGCTGGAGATACCATCCACGAACAGGTTCGGATCGTAGCTTGGCATGGAAACCATCGCCAGAATGCCGCCGGTACGCGGGTCCGTCACGATAACCGCAGCACGGCTACCCGCCAGCAGCGTCTCGATATACTGCTGTAGCTTCAGGTCGAGCGTCAGATAGACGTCATGCCCCGCCTGCGGGGGAACCTCTTTCAGCTGACGGATCACGCGGCCACGGTTGTTAACTTCAACCTCTTCATAACCGGTCTGACCGTGCAGCACGTCTTCGTAATAACGTTCGATCCCCAGCTTACCAATATCATGGGTTGCGGCGTAGTTAGCCAGCTTGCCGTCTTTATCAAGGCGTTCGACGTCTTTATCGTTGATTTTGGAGACGTAACCAATGACGTGCGTCAGCGCGGAGCCGTAAGGATAGTAGCGGCGTTTATAGCCTTTCACTTCCACACCGGGGAAACGGTACTGGTTAACGGCAAAACGGGCGACCTGCACTTCCGTCAGGTTGGTTTTTACAGGAATGGAGGTGAAGCGGTGAGAACGTGCGCGCTCTTTTTTGAACGCAGCGATGTCGTCATCAGTCAGGTCGACAACGCTTCTCAGCGCGTTCAGGGTATCCTGCACGTTATCCACTTTCTCGGGCATCATCTCTATCTGGTAGATGGTGCGATTAAGCGCCAGCGGCGTGCCGTTACGATCGTAGATAATGCCGCGGCTGGGCGCGATGGGCACCAGCTTGATACGGTTTTCGTTTGAGCGGGTCTGGTAATCGGTATAGCGGACAATTTGCAGATTATAGAGGTTGGCGATCAGCACGCCGGTAAGCAGCAAAATCCCCGTAAAGGCGACCAGCGCCCGGCGCACAAACAGCGCGGACTCAGCCGTATAGTCGCGAAAAGAATTCTGTAGTTTCATCCGCTGCTTAAATTACCCTGGTCAGTCATTACTCGCGGTGATAAGGGTGGTTGGTAGTGATGCTCCATGCGCGATACAAGCTTTCTGCCACGAGAACCCGTACAAGCGGGTGGGGCAGCGTCAGCGCCGAGAGTGACCAACTTTGTTCTGCTGCCGCTTTGCAGGCGGGAGATAACCCCTCTGGTCCGCCAATCAACAGACTGACGTCCCGACCATCCTGCTTCCAGCGCTCCAGTTCGTGCGCCAGCTGCGGCGTATCCCAGGGTTTGCCCGGGATATCGAGGGTCACGATGCGGTTTTTGCCTGCGGCAGCCAGCATCAGCTCTCCCTCTTTATCGAGAATACGTTTGATATCTGCGTTCTTGCCGCGCTTTCCTGCTGGGATCTCCACCAGTTCGAACGGCATATCTTTTGGGAAACGACGCAGATACTCAGTAAAACCGGTTTGTACCCAGTCCGGCATTTTGGTGCCGACGGCGACCAGTTGCAACTTCACGCATTAACCCCAGAGTTTTTCCAGCTCATACAGGCGACGGCTCTCTTCCTGCATGACGTGGACAATCACATCGCCGAGATCGACAACCACCCAGTCAGCGGTCGCTTCACCTTCAACGCCCAGCGGAAGCAGCCCTGCCGCGCGCGATTCCTGAACAACATGGTCAGCAATCGAAACAACGTGACGAGTTGAGGTCCCGGTGCAGATGATCATGCAGTCGGTGATGCTGGATTTACCCTTAACGTCGATAGCGATGATGTCCTGACCTTTCAGGTCATCAATTTTGTCGATAACAAAATCCTGGAGTGCTTTACCCTGCAAGTTTTCCCCCTGGGTGAATGAGATTGTACAACTATGAATTCGTGGCCAGTCAGTATACCTGAACTGACGCCAGTCGCGGGACAAATGTCACCGCCCGGCTTTTGAAGGCGGGTATCATCCCACCCTCCGCCTGAGATTGCATCGCCATTTTTGTAAAACAATTTCTGTAAAGCAACGATCGGCGGGAAAGTCTGGCAGCGGAGGATATCAGTATGGCTTAGCCTGTCAAGGCAGGATAATCATTAACGGACAATTTCGTCGGCGATGCTCAGGCATCTGTACTTTTCTGATACAGACCGTGCGCATGGATATAGGCCAGCACGGGCGAGGGGAGGAGATCGTCACAGTCTAAACCCTGCTGGAGACGCTCGCGGATGAGGGTCGCGGAAATATCAAACCAAGGCGTTTCAGCGAGGTAAATTTTCCCGGCGGGGAGACTGTGCAGGTCTTCTATATTGTCCGTCAGATGTGCGTCAAGCCATTGCTGATGCTGTGCGTCGCGCATGGTCAGCGGGTAGCCCGGACGGCGGCAGACCAGCAGATGACTGTTTTCCAGAATGGTTTCGTACTGATACCAGCTGGGAAAGTTGAGCAAGGAATCCTGGCCGATGATAAACGCCAGCGGTTTCATGGGCCCTTGCTCAGCGCGCCACTCCCGCAGCGTTTGCGATGTCCAGGAAGGGGTATCCCTGCGCAATTCACGCTCATCCAGCGTGAAGAGAGGCTTATCGGCGATAGCCAGCGCGAGCATCGCTTTACGCTGCTCGCTGGTTGCTTCTGGCTGAGGACGGTGCGGCGGAACATTGTTGGGCATGATGATTACCCGCTGCAACCCAATCAAATTCGCGAGGATTTCTACCGGCTTAAGATGCCCATAGTGTACCGGGTCGAAGGTCCCGCCATACATGGCCTGTAAAGAATGCATATCACCCATCGATAAATACGTCTGCCAGCGCCTTATGGCAGAGCAGCAAAGAGAGGCTCTCCAGCTCCGCCCAGACAGACTGACCGTAATCCTGTTTTAACGTCAGTTCGGCGCGCATCAGAAGTTGCACTGCCTGACGCAACTGCTCCTGGCTCAGGCGGTTTATCGCCTCCGTGGTCATCGCCCGACGGTTTTGCCAGACGCGATGTTTGTCGAATAAGGCGCGCAGGGGCGTATGTGCCGACTGGCGTTTAAGGTTGTTCAGCAGCAGTAATTCGCGCTGGAGCGTACGGAGCAGAATGACCGGCTCACTCCCTTCCAGGCGCAGCTGTTGCAGGATGTGCAGAGCACGCTTACTTTTCGCCGACAGCAGCGCATCAACCCAGTGGAAGGGGGTAAAGTGCGCGGCATCATTCACCGCCTGTTCCACGCGCGGCAGCGTCAGCTTACCATCGGGCCACAGCAGGGCGAGCCTGTCCAGCGCCTGCGCCAGTGCCAGAAGGTTGCCTTCGTAGCAGTAGCACAGGAGCTGACTGGCGGCCTCATCCAGCTGCAAATTGTGCTGCTTTGCTCGCGCGGCAACCCATTTTGGCAGATGCGCCTGCTCTGGCGTCTGGCAGGTAACCAGCACCGCACTGGGGGCTAGCCGGGTAAACCAGGCCGCGTTTTCCTGCGCTTTTGTGAGTTTGTTGCCGCGTACGATAAGCAGAAGATCGCCGTGTAACAAACTCACCAGCATAGCCAGCTGTTCATTGATGGCAGCGTTAGGACCATTCTCCGGCAGCAGGATCTGGATTGTCTGACGAGAGGCAAACAGGCTCATGGCCTGACAAAGCGAGAAGATAGCGTTCCAGTCGGTACTGTTATCGATCTGGAACGTATGATGCTCATCGAAACCCTGTGCGGCTGCCGCATGGCGAACCGCATCAAGGCTTTCCTGAAGTAACAGGGGGTCATTGCCGAGTAGCAGATAGGCCGCGCGCAGCCCTTCGTTGAGCTGCGCGCGGAGTTGTTCAGGATACAACCTGATCATCAGTTACCCAGAGACGTTGGCATATCCGGCGTGCGGGCATCCGGTGTTTCGATGACGTCAGCGCCTTTTTTCGTCGACGCGGCAATGGTAGGCAGCTTACGGATCAGCTGCTCCGCAGCCTTATCGTACATCTCTTTGATGATAATCTGCTCTTCGGCGTCTTTCGCCAGCGCCGTCTGCGGGTTATCGAAGAACGAACGGTAGACTTTGGTACTGATAGGGTAAATATCTTTACCCGGTATCAGAACAGCCGCGCTAACGGTCAGCACCATCTGATATTCCGCCGTCCGCCCATCCTGGAAAATTGACGCAGTGTCTTTTGCCAGCGTTGATTTCAGGACGCGAAGCGAAGGAACATCCTGACGCAGGGTTCCCTTCTCGATCAGCTCAACATCGTTCAAACGCAGCTGGTTACGAATGGCCCGGCTCAGCGGTCCGTTCGGATCGGATGAGTCGAAGATCATTGTTTTCATCTGAGCAGGCACTGCCGTGGTGTTGCGCAGGTGCCAGCCGCAGCCAGCGGTGACCAGCACCGCCAGAGATAAGAGTATTGTTGCCAGTTGTCGCACGTTTCCTCCCGCGCTTAGCCAACGACCAGATTCAGCAGTTTACCAGGTACGTAGATCACTTTACGTACGGTAACGCCCTCAAGGTATTTCGCGACCAGATGCTCCTGGCTTGCGCGCTCGCGAACCTGTTCTTCGGTTGCGTCGACCGCGACGGTAATTTTACCGCGCACTTTACCGTTAACCTGCACCACCACCAGCGTGGTGTTTTCCACCATAGCGGATTCATCCGCCACTGGCCACGGCGCGTTGTCGATATCGCCTTCGCCTTTCAGCTCCTGCCACAGGGTGAAGCTAACGTGCGGCGTGAACGGGTTAAGCATGCGAACGACCGCCAGCAGCGCTTCACGCATTAAGGCGCGATCCTGCTCGCCGTCCTGCGGGGCTTTCGCCAGCTTGTTCATCAGTTCCATAATAGCCGCAATTGCGGTATTGAAGGTCTGACGACGACCAATATCATCGGTGACTTTCGCAATGGTTTTATGAACATCACGACGCAGCGCCTGCTGATCTTCGCTCAGTGCAGCCACGTTCAGCGCTGGCGCATCACCCTGAGAGGTGTGCTCGTACACCAGTTTCCAGACGCGTTTCAGGAAGCGGTTTGCCCCTTCAACGCCGGATTCCTGCCATTCCAGCGTCATATCTGCCGGGGAGGCGAACATCATGAACAGACGCACGGTGTCAGCGCCGTAACGCTCAACCATTACCTGCGGGTCGATACCGTTATTTTTCGACTTGGACATCTTGCTCATGCCGGTATACACCAGTTCATGACCTTCGGCGTCTTTCGCCTTCACGATACGGCCTTTCTCGTCGCGCTCGACAATCGCATCAACCGGAGAAACCCAGTTACGCTCGCCGTTCGCGCCAACGTAGTAGAACGCATCTGCCAGCACCATACCCTGACACAGCAGCTGTTTTGCCGGCTCGTCGGAGTTGACGAGGCCTGCGTCACGCATCAGTTTGTGGAAGAAGCGGAAGTAGAGCAGGTGCATAATGGCGTGTTCAATGCCACCGATGTAGATGTCTACCGGCAGCCAGTAGTTTGCTGCATCGGAATCCAGCATGCCTTCTTTGTACTGCGGGCAGGTGTAGCGCGCATAGTACCAGGAAGATTCCATAAAGGTGTCGAAGGTGTCGGTTTCACGCAGCGCTGGCTGACCGTTGACGGTGGTTTTCGCCCACTCAGGATCGGCTTTGATCGGGCTGGTGATGCCGTCCATGACCACGTCTTCCGGCAGGATCACCGGCAGCTGATCTTCCGGCGTTGGCATCACGGTGCCATCTTCCAGAGTCACCATTGGGATTGGCGCACCCCAGTAACGCTGACGGGAAACGCCCCAGTCGCGCAGACGGTAGTTCACTTTACGCTCGCCCACGCCCAGGGAGGCCAGCTTGTCGGCGATGGCGTTGAAGCCTTCTTCGAAGCTCAGGCCGCTGAACTCACCGGAGTTAAACAGGGTGCCTTTTTCAGTCAGCGCTTGCTCAGAGAGATCGGGCTCAGAGCCGTCAGCAGCAAGAATAACAGGCTTGATGGTCAGGCCGTATTTGGTGGCAAATTCGTAGTCGCGCTGGTCGTGACCCGGCACGGCCATCACTGCGCCTGTGCCGTATTCCATCAGTACGAAGTTGGCTGCCCAGACAGGGATCGCTTCGCCCGTCAGCGGGTGAATGGCTTTAAAGCCGGTATCAACGCCTTTTTTCTCCATCGTCGCCATGTCGGCTTCGGCCACTTTAGTATTGCGGCATTCGTCGATGAAGGTCGCCAGTTCCGGATTGTTTTCTGCCGCTTTCTGCGCCAGCGGGTGACCTGCGGCCACGGCCAGGTAGGTCGCGCCCATGAAGGTGTCCGGACGGGTGGTATAGACGGTCAGGGTCTGGTCGTAGTTCTCAACGTTGAAGGTAATTTCCACACCTTCGGAACGGCCGATCCAGTTGCGCTGCATGGTCTTAACGGTATCTGGCCAGTGGTCCAGATTATCCAGATCGTTCAGCAGTTCGTCAGCGTAGGCGGTGATTTTGATAAACCACTGCGGGATCTCTTTACGCTCTACTTTGGTGTCGCAGCGCCAGCAGCAGCCGTCGATAACCTGCTCGTTCGCGAGAACGGTCTGGTCATTCGGACACCAGTTAACGGCAGAGGTCTTCTTGTACACCAGGCCTTTTTTATACAGCTCGGTGAAGAATTTCTGCTCCCAGCGGTAGTATTCCGGGGTACAGGTTGCCAGCTCGCGGCTCCAGTCATAGCCAAAGCCCAGCATTTTCAGCTGGTTTTTCATGTACGCAATGTTGTCGTACGTCCACGGAGCCGGTGCCGTGTTGTTTTTCACCGCCGCGCCTTCAGCAGGCAGGCCGAACGCATCCCAGCCGATTGGCTGAAGAACGTTTTTGCCCAGCATACGCTGGTAGCGCGCAATCACGTCACCGATGGTGTAGTTACGCACGTGGCCCATGTGTAGTCGACCAGAAGGATAGGGAAGCATCGACAGGCAGTAATACTTCTCTTTGCTCTCGTCTTCGGTTACTTCAAAGGTGCGCTTCTCGTCCCAGTGTTGCTGGACTTTTGATTCTATCTCTTCCGGGCGGTATTGCTCTTGCATGGCAGCCAGTGGTCCTGTGTTCAATACAGCTACAAATGTAGCCAATGGATGTGGTAATTCAGATCCGCATAGCATAGCCCAAACGCCCGCGTCAAAACAGCCTTTCACGCAAATGCACTTTGCAGGAATTTACCGGGTCTGTGCTTCACCTGACAAAGCGGCGGCGAAATAAGGTCTATTATTAGAGACAGTTACTTACCCGGGAGGCAAAATGATGAACAAGGTTGCTCAATTTTACCGTGAACTGGTAGCGACTCTGACGGAACGGCTGCGTAACGGCGAGCGTGATATCGACGCGCTGGTCGAACAGGCACGCGCACGCGTGACGCAAACGGGTGAGTTAACGCGAACCGAAGTGGAAGAGGTGACGCGCGCCGTGCGCCGTGACCTGGAGGAGTTCGCGCGAAGCTATGAAGAGAGCCAGGACGAGATCGCCGACAGCGTTTTTATGCGGGTCATCAAAGAGAGCCTGTGGCAGGAGCTGGCGGATATTACCGATAAAACTCAGCTGGAATGGCGTGAGGTGTTTCAGGATTTAAACCACCACGGTGTCTATCACAGCGGCGAAGTAGTGGGGTTGGGGAACCTGGTGTGTGAGAAGTGCCACCATCATATCGCCGTTTATACGCCGGAGGTGTTGTCGCTGTGTCCGAAGTGCGGGCACGACCAGTTCCAGCGTCGGCCATTTGAGCCGTAGGTAAAAGCAAAACTGTTTGCACCCTCTCCCTGTGGGAGAGGGCCGGGGTGAGGGCATCAGGCCGCAGAATAATAAGCCAGCCGCTCCGCCAGCAAATCCACAAACGCTTCCCGATCGATATCCACCATTACCGTGGTATTCGGCTTGTTTCCCGTCAATGAGTAATAGTCCACCACCGTCATCCCCTGGGTATATTTCCCCTGCGTTTCCACACCAACCCAACGCTCGACCATGGTAAACATTTCCGGCTTCAGCAGCCAGGCGATGGTGCATGGGTCATGCAGCGGCGCGCCGTGGAAGCCCCACTTCTCGGCTTTGTGATACTCCATAAAGAAGTCGAGCAGCTCTGCCACGGTCGTTGCAACCGGGTTGCCCACAGAACGGAATCGTTCGATGTCCTGCGCCATAATTTGTGCGCGGTGGGTAACGTCCAGCCCCGCCATCACAATCGGCAGGCCAGACTGGAAGACGATTTCCGCGGCTTCCGGGTCAACGAAGATGTTGAATTCCGCGGCTGGCGTCCAGTTTCCCAGCCCCATTGCCCCGCCCATGATGACGATACGGGCGATGTTGCTGTGCAGTTCAGGATGGCTGTTCAGCAGCAGCGCAACGTTGGTCTGCGGGCCGGTCGCCACCAGCGTCACGGGCTCGGCGCTCTCACGCAGCACCTTCGCCATGAGCTCGACGGCAGTGCAGTTTTGCGGTGCGAAATCCGGCTCCGGCAGCGCCGGACCATCCAGCCCACTTTCACCGTGAACGTTATCCGCAATGATCAGCTCGCGCATCAGCGGCTTAACGGCGCCACCTGCGACCGGAATATCGGTGCGTTTCAGCAGCGTCAACATGCGCAACACGTTTCGCAAGGTTTTATCCGGCGTCTGGTTTCCGGCGGAGGAGGTGACAGCTTTTACGTCCAGTTCAGGGGAGGCAAGAGCAAGGACGAGTGCGATCGCGTCATCATGACCCGGATCGCAGTCGAGAATAATTGGCTGTGCCATAGCGTTCTCCATTCTCAGCATTATTTGTGACAAGGTTAACGCTGCGATGTGACGCCGAATAGAAAAAGAGATCTAAAGCGTGAAGCAGTGCGCAATCCGCAGATTGCGCACTAAAAAGATTAATGCAGGATTTTGGCGAGGAAGTCTTTTGCACGTTCAGATTTAGGATTTGCGAAGAACTCTTCTTTTGGTGAGTCTTCAACAATTTTCCCTTCATCCATGAAGATCACGCGGTTGGCCACTTTACGGGCGAAGCCCATTTCGTGCGTCACCACCATCATGGTCATCCCTTCGTGCGCCAGCTCCACCATGACGTCCAGCACTTCGTTGATCATCTCAGGGTCGAGCGCGGACGTCGGCTCATCAAACAGCATTGCCACCGGATCCATGCACAGCGCACGCGCGATTGCCACACGCTGCTGTTGGCCGCCCGAAAGCTGGGCCGGGAACTTATTCGCATGCGCAGACAGCCCGACGCGTTCCAGCAGCTTCAGCCCCTTTTCGCGCGCCGCTTTTTTGTCGCGCTTCAGCACTTTGACCTGCGCCAGCGTCAGGTTCTCAATGATGGACAGGTGAGGGAACAGCTCAAAATGCTGGAACACCATCCCTACGTGGGAGCGAAGCTGGGCAAGGTTGGTTTTACTGTCATTTACTTTGGTGCCGTTAACGACAATCTCGCCCTGCTGGACAGGTTCCAGCCCATTAACGGTTTTGATAAGCGTGGACTTACCGGAACCGGACGGGCCGCATACCACTACCACATCGCCTTTTTTTACTTCTGTTGAGCAGTCGGTCAGCACCTGAAAGTGCCCATACCATTTAGAAACATTTTTCAGGGAAATCATTATACCGTCCTTTTCTTCAGCCAGCTGACCAACAGCGATGCGCTTAAACTAATCACAAAATAGACCCCGCCCGCGAAGAGGATCATCTCAACCTGCGTTCCGTCACGTTCGCCAATGGTGGAGGCGGTACGGAAGAAGTCTGCCAGACTCAGCACGTAGACCAGGGAGGTATCCTGGAACAGGACGATGCCCTGCGTCAGCAGCAGCGGAACCATGGCGCGAAACGCCTGCGGCAAAATAATGAGCTTCATGGACTGCCAGTGCGTCATACCGAGCGCCAGCGCAGCGCTGGACTGCCCGCGAGAGATACTCTGAATACCTGCGCGGATGATCTCTGAGTAGTAGGCGGCTTCAAACATGGAAAACGCCACCATGGCAGAGATCAGGCGGATATCGGTCTTTGGCGACAGTCCCAGTACGTTCTGTAAAAAGCCGGGAACAATCAGATAAAACCACAGCAGCACCATGACCAGTGGAATGGAGCGGAATACGTTAACGTAAGCCGTGGCAAACCAGGCGAGCGGCTTAAAGCTCGACAGGCGCATCACTGCCAGCAGGGTGCCCCAGACAATACCGACGATAATGGCGATAACGGTGATCTTTAAGGTGATTGCCAGTCCATCCAGCAGATAGGGCATGGAGGGAACAATGGAACTCCAGTCAAAATCGTACATTTATTTGCCCCCCAGATTGCCCGGCAGGCGTACTTTGCGTTCAACCAGGTTCATCACCAGCATGATGAAAGCGTTAATCAGAACATAGGCGAGCGTGATCGCCGTGAAGGATTCCCAGGCGTGAGCGGAGTAATCCAGCAGTTTGCCCGCCTGTGCCGCCATATCCACCAGACCGATGGTTGAGGCGATAGCCGAGTTTTTTACCAGGTTCATCATCTCGGACGTCATCGGCGGAACGATGACGCGGTAAGCGTTAGGCAGCAGTACGTAACGGTAGGCCTGGGGCAGAGTCAGGCCCATTGCCAGTGCCGCATTCTTTTGCCCGCGCGGCAGTGACTGTATGGCGGCACGTACCTGCTCGCAGACGCGCGCAGCGGTGAACAGCCCCAGACACAGCATAGAGGAGACAAAAAATTGTACGTTAGGATCCAGCTCGGCCTTAAACCACATGCCGAGATCTTCCGGCAGCAGTTCCGGGATCACCAGATACCAGGTAAAGAACTGCACGATCAGCGGAACGTTACGGAACAGTTCCACATAGAGCGTGCCAATCGAAGAGAGAAAACGGTTAGGGACGGTACGCAGAATACCGAACAGCGAACCGACAAGAAACGCGATAATCCACGCCGTTATCGATAACGCAACGGTAACCTGAAAGCCGCTCCACAGCCAGCCGAGATAGGTGGTGTTGCCGAACGGGGCTTGTTGCAGAAAGATGCCCCAGTTCCAGTCAATTGACATAGTAAACTCCAGAAAAAAAAGGGTAGCAGCGCTACCCTCGAAGATTGGTGAGAAGCTCAATTTTTGCGCTGAGTGGGGAACGACCACTCAACGTATAGTCTGTCCATGCTTCCCGACAATCGAGAGGGCAGGAGATCCCGCCCCTGTCGTTCTAATTAGTTAAGAGCTTTGTCGTTTGGTGATTTGAACAGCGCTTTCATGTCGTCAGACAGTTCAAAGTTCATGTTCAGGTTTTTTGGTGGAATTGGGTTCTTGAACCATTTGTCGAACCATTTTGCCGCTTCGCCGGAGGTTTGCGCCTGAGCGATGGTGTCATCGATCAGTTTCTTGAAGTCCTCGTCACCTTTACGCAGCATACAGCCGTAGGCTTCTTTCGACTGGGCGGTACCGACGATTTCCCAGTTGTCTGGTTTCTTCGCTTTCGCGCGTTCGCCCGCCAGCAGGGCGTCATCCATCATAAACGCGACAGCACGGCCGCTTTCCAGGGTACGGAAGGAGTCGCCATGGTCTTTCGCGCTGATGATGCGCATGTCCATTTTCTTCTCGTCGTTCAGCTTGTGCAGCAGCACTTCGGACGTGGTACCGGAGGTCACGACAACCGCTTTGCCTTTCAGGTCAGCAAAATCTTTGATGTCGCCGCCTTTCTTCGTCAGCAGGCGGGTGCCCACAACGAAGATGGTGTCCGAGAAAGCGGCCTGTTTCTGACGTTCAAGGTTGTTGGTGGTTGAGCCACATTCAAAATCAAATGTGCCGTTTTGCAGCAGAGGAATACGGTTCTGTGAAGTGATGGGGATCAGCTTCACTTGCAGGTCAGGTTTGTTCAGCTTTTTCTTCACGGCTTCAACGATGGCGTTGGAGTAATCCTGTGAATAGCCCACGACTTTTTGCGTGTTGTCGTAGTAAGAGAACGGGACAGAAGATTCACGGTGGCCGACCACGATCACGCCGTTTTTGGCAATCTTGTCGAGAGTGCTTCCTGCTGCCGGAGCGTCTTCAGCGTGGACAACCCCCGCAGACATTCCCATAACCAGCATTGCTGTGGCCAGTTTACGTAATTGCATACCCAACTCCTTTCTTATCAGCGCCAGTGACGCATAGATACCCATTGTGATGTTGTTATATCTCGCGCAATGCGAGTGCAGTGTTATGCAAGCTTGTTAACATTTAGTCTGGCTTAATGTAAAGATTTTGCTGCGTTATTGTTTATTTTTGCGAAGCGCGCCGCACCATTCAGAGGCAATAATCCCTCATTGCACCGTTTCGGTGCTACCGATGATCTACGCTGGTGCGACAAAGTTGCACGTTAAGCCAGACAGCGTTGATGTGAATAAACAAAGCAACAGGCGTGCCAGAATTGAAGTTTGGGAGGAAATTGTCGGGTGGGGGCGGCGGAGAGTAGGCCGGGTAAGGCGTAGCCGCCACCCGGCAACAGAAGGTAAGGTTATTTACGACGCTGACGCAGGCTCATCAGTACTGCGCCAAAGCCGAAGAGCAAGGTCAAAATCCACAGCGGCCAGTTCCCGGTGCGCGCGTAAGGCGTAAGCCCGGTAGTTGGCGTGACGTTAGTAGTCAGCACCTCACGGGTAAATTGCGGGATCATGGCCTGGATTTCACCCTGCGGACCAATCACGGCGGTAATGCCGTTATTGGTGCTGCGCAGCAACGGACGCGCCAGCTCCAGAGAACGCATTCGCGCCATCTGGAAGTGCTGCCACGGGCCAATCGATTTACCGAACCACGCATCGTTTGAGATGGTCAGCAGATAGTCGGTGTCCGGGCGGAAATTATCGCGCACCTGCTCGCCGAGGATAATCTCGTAGCAAATGGCGGCCGTCAGGGCAAAACCGTGCGCATGCAGCTGCGGCTGAACGTAAGGGCCCCGGCTGAATGAGGACATCGGCAAATCAAAGAACGGTGCCAGTGGGCGCAGAATAGACTCCAGCGGAACAAATTCGCCAAACGGTACAAGGTGGTTTTTGTTGTAGCGATTGGTGGAGGTATAGCTGTATTCGCTGTCCTTACCGAGCGTAATGATCGTGTTGTACGTGTCATAGCGGTTCTGCTGATTGAGACGCGCATCCACAATTCCGGTGATCAGCGTACTGCCGCGCGCGCGCAGCAGATCGTCCATCATCTTCAGGAAGGGCTGCTGATTGATCTCCAGGTCCGGGATCGCAGACTCAGGCCAGATGATGAGCTGCGATTTGCCCATCACCTTTTCAGTGGCGTTGGCGTAGATTTTCAGCGTGTTCAGCAGCTGATTCTCATCCCATTTCAGGGACTGCGGGATATCGCCCTGTACCAGAGAAACCTGCGTGGCGCGCGCGGGCTCCAGCGTAAACCACTGGATATAACGCAGCGGGAAGGGCAGGGCAAACAGGATCAACGCGGCAACCAGCGGCTTCCAGTTACGTGTCACCAGAGCCAGCACCAGAAGGCCGCTGACCGCCATGAGCAGGAAGTTGATCGCCTCCACGCCCATGACCGGGGCCAGGCCTTTCAGCGGGCCGTCTACCTGGCTATAGCCGAACTGCAACCACGGGAAGCCGGTCAGTACCCAGCCGCGCAGAAATTCGGTGATTTGCCAGACAACGGGTGCCGCTATCGCCACGCGCAGCCAGGTCGTTTTTGGCCACAGGCGAGACAGGATGCCCGCGAACAGGCCGGTGTAGAGTGAGAGATAGGCGGCGAGCAGCACAACCAGGAAGACGTTAACCGGCCCCGGCATTCCGCCAAATTGCGCGATACTGACGTAGACCCAGTTGATACCAGAGCCGAACAGCCCCAGCCCCCAGAAGTAGCCAATGGCCGCGGCCTGTACCGGACGACGGTTCAGGGTAAGACCCTGTAGCCCCATCAGGGAGAGAATAGCGGCCGGCCAGATATCGTAAGGAGAAAAAGCCAGCGTACCGCTGGCTCCGAGTAACAGCGCCAGCAGCAAACGGACGCGCTGGCGTTCAAAGAGTGGGGCAAATGCCATTTACATTAATCTTCCAGTTTTGGCACCGGTGAGTCGTCCGGCATTCTGACGTGAACCTGAATAATACGTCGGCTGTCAGCCATTGCGACCTTGAACTGGTAACCATCGATGTCAACGGTTTCACCGCGGGCCGGAAGATGGCCGAAGGCCTGCATCACCAGACCACCAATGGTGTCCACTTCTTCATCGCTGAAGCTGGTGCCAAAGGTATCGTTGAAGTCTTCAATGGAGGCCAGCGCGCGCACGGTCCAGGTGTGGCGGCTCAGCTGACGGAAGTCGATATCCTCTTCTTCGTCATACTCATCTTCGATTTCGCCCACGATCAGCTCAAGGATGTCTTCGATTGTGACCAGACCGGAAACGCCACCAAATTCATCAATAACAATCGCCATGTGATAGCGCTGGGAGCGAAACTCCTTCAGCATCCGATCCACACGTTTACTTTCCGGCACAACCACGGCCGGGCGTAACACCTTTTCCATACTGAAGGCTTCGGCATCGCTGCGCATAAACGGCAGCAGATCTTTCGCCATCAAAATCCCTTCAATGTGATCTTTGTCTTCGCTGATGACCGGGAAACGTGAGTGAGCCGATTCGATAATCACATCGAGGCACTCGTCCAGCGTCTGGTTGCGTTTCAGGGTAATCATCTGCGAGCGGGGGATCATGATGTCGCGGACGCGCTGGTCGGCGATGTCCATCACCCCTTCGAGCATTTCGCGCGTATCTTCGTCGATAAGGTCGTTCTGCCCGGAATCACGAATCAGCTCCAGCAGTTCATCACGGTTTTTCGGTTCGCCGTGGAAAAGCTGGTTCAGAATGAGGGAGAAAAATCCCTTTTTAGTGGTTGTCGTGTCGCTACTGTGTGAATTGTCGTCGCTCATGGCGTTTGTTAAGGGTTCTCTTGTTAGTTCAATGTTAACCGCCGCGCTATGTCCCTGCGCGGCGGCATGGTAGTCAGTGACTGACTATTCTTTCTCGGCAATGTACGGATCCTCATAGCCCAGAGCAAGCATTATCTCTGTCTCGAGGGATTCCATCTCTTCCGCTTCGTCATCTTCAATATGGTCGTAACCCAGAAGATGCAGGCTACCGTGCACCACCATGTGTGCCCAGTGCGCTTCCAGCGGCTTTTGCTGCTCTTTGGCTTCCTGCTCAACCACCTGACGGCAGATGATCAGATCGCCCAGCAGCGGCATCTCAATGCCCGGAGGGGCTTCGAACGGGAAAGAGAGCACGTTGGTCGGCTTATCTTTCCCGCGGTAGGTCAGGTTGAGCTCATGGCTTTCTGCTTCATCCACCAGGCGAATCGTGACCTCTGATTCTTCCTGAAACTGGGGGATAACGGCATCCAGCCATTTCTGAAACTGTGCCTCTTCCGGCATGCCGGAATTATCTTCACAGGCCAGCTGTAAATCGAGGATCACCTGACTCATTTCTGTTCATGCTCCTGCGCTTCGCGCTTACGTTCTGCGGCCAGTTCGGCCCTGCGCTTCTGATCTGCCTCTTCCCAGGCCTCATAAGCGTTAACGATACGCGCGACGACCGGATGGCGTACCACGTCTTCACTGTGGAAGAAGTTAAAGCTGATTTCCTCTACCTCGGCCAGGACTTCGATGGCGTGACGCAGACCCGATTTGGTGTTACGCGGCAGGTCAATCTGGGTGACGTCACCGGTGATAACCGCTTTCGAGTTAAAGCCAATACGCGTCAGGAACATCTTCATCTGTTCGATGGTGGTGTTCTGGCTCTCATCCAGAATGATGAACGCGTCGTTAAGCGTACGGCCACGCATGTAGGCCAGCGGAGCAACTTCAATCACGTTACGCTCGATGAGCTTTTCAACTTTCTCGAAGCCGAGCATTTCGAACAGCGCGTCATACAGCGGACGCAGGTAGGGATCTACTTTCTGACTCAAATCACCCGGCAAGAAGCCCAGTTTTTCACCGGCTTCAACAGCAGGGCGGGTCAGCAGGATACGGCGGATCTCCTGACGCTCGAGCGCATCAACCGCAGCGGCAACCGCCAGATAGGTTTTACCCGTACCCGCCGGGCCTACACCGAAGGTGATGTCGTGGTCGAGAATGTTGGCGATGTACTGCGCCTGGTTCGGGGTACGAGGCTTAATCACGCCGCGTTTAGTTTTGATGTTGATGGCTTTGCCATAGTCCGGCACGCTCTCCGCGCTCTGCTCAAGCACGCGCGCCTCTTTAATGGCCAGGTGGATCTGTTCAGGTTCAATATCCTGGATCTCACCGCGCATCGGGGCGGTATCAACATACAGGCTGCGGAGAATATCCGCCGCGGCGTTGACGCAGATTGGGCGTCCGGTGAGTTTGAAATGGTTATCGCGACGATTGATTTCGATACCCAGACGTCGCTCAAGTTGTTTGATGTTGTCATCAAACGGCCCGCACAGGCTCAGCAGGCGAGCGTTGTCTGCTGGCTCAAGGCTAATTTCACGCGTATCTATGTTCAAACTGTTCCTCTTTGAGTAGTTAACTGACTCGCCGCCACACGGCGTAATAAAACGGTCATTACCGAAATTATTCACGCCACAGAATAAAGGCGCAAGCGTTGCGGTAGATATTGGGGGTGATGAGAGGAAATACAAGGCCTGCCGGACAGGCAGGCCAGGAGGATCACGGCTGGTAAATACCTACGCCAGAATCGTTGACTTTGCGGGTGCGAGAGATAACAGATTCCGGCGTCTCGGCAATACGCAGACCCATTTCGTCCTCAGTGCGTACCACCTTCCCGCGCAGCGAGTTCGTGAGTACTTCGACAATCTCGACGTCCACAAACTTACCGATCATGTCCGGGGTGCCTTCAAAATTCACCACGCGGTTATTTTCGGTTCGACCAGACAGTTCCATGACGCTCTTACGGGAGGTGCCTTCCACCAGAATACGCTGGACAGTGCCGAGCATACGACGACTCCAGGCGTTGGCCTGCTGGTTGATACGCTCCTGTAGAATATACAGACGCTGCTTTTTCTCTTCTTCCGGCACATCGTCAACCATATCGGCCGCAGGGGTGCCCGGGCGCGCAGAGAAGATAAAGCTGTAGCTGACGTCGAAATTCACCTCGCCGATGAGCTTCATGGTGCGCTCAAAGTCATCAGCGGTTTCGCCAGGGAAGCCGACGATAAAGTCGGAGCTAATTTGGATATCCGGGCGCGCTTCACGCAGCTTGCGGATGGTGGACTTATACTCGAGCACCGTATGTGGACGACCCATCAGGTTCAGCACGCGATCAGAACCGCACTGGATCGGCAGGTGCAGGAAGCTCACCAGCTCTGGCGTATCGCGATAGACGTCAATAATGTCGTCGGTAAATTCCATCGGATGGCTGGTGGTAAAGCGAATGCGGTCGATGCCGTCAATCGCCGCCACCAGACGCAGCAGTTCAGCAAAGCTGCCGGTGGTGCCGTCGTAGTTTTCCCCGCGCCAGGCGTTTACGTTCTGACCCAGCAGGTTCACTTCACGAACGCCCTGCACGGCAAGCTGCGCGATTTCAAACAGGATATCGTCTGCCGGGCGGCTCACTTCTTCACCGCGGGTGTAAGGCACCACGCAGTAAGTACAGTATTTGTTGCAGCCTTCCATGATGGAGACGAAGGCGGTCGGGCCATCAGCGCGCGGCTCAGGCAGACGGTCAAATTTCTCGATCTCCGGGAAGCTCACGTCAACCACCGGGCTACGGCTGCCGCGAACCTGATTAATCATCTCTGGCAGGCGGTGCAGGGTCTGAGGGCCAAAAACGATATCCACATAGGGGGCTCTCTGGCGGATCAGCTTACCTTCCTGCGATGCGACGCAGCCACCCACGCCAATAATCAGGTCCGGATTTTTCCGTTTGAGAAGCTTCCAGCGGCCTAACACATGAAAGACTTTTTCCTGTGCTTTTTCACGAATTGAACAGGTGTTCAGCAGCAGCACATCGGCTTCTTTCGCATTTTCAGTCAGCTGGTATCCGTGGGTGGTATCCAGCAGATCGGCCATCTTCGATGAATCGTATTCGTTCATCTGACAGCCCCAGGTTTTTATATGGAGTTTTTTAGTCATCGACTTGCTCAGCTCAGGATTGCAAGCCGCGTATTGTAATGCTTTGGTGCGGTTGTGACCAGTATGAAGGTTGTCAACCTCAGGGCCGCAAAAATCCGGTAAACTTAAGGTATTCTCCAATAAGGAATAGTGACCATGACACTCCTGAACACCGAAGTTGCCGTTGTTGGCGGCGGTATGGTCGGCGGCGCACTGGCGCTGGGGCTGGCGCAGCAGGGATTTGACGTAACCGTTATTGAACAGGCGGCTCCGCCGGCATTCGATCCTGCCAGCCAACCGGACGTGCGTATTTCCGCCATCAGCGCGGCCTCTGTTGATCTGCTTCGCGGGCTGGGCGTCTGGGAGGCGGTGCTGGCGATGCGCGCGCACCCATACAGCCGTCTTGAAACCTGGGAGTGGGAAAATGCTCACGTGTCGTTTGATGCCGCCGAGCTGAAACTGCCGCGCCTGGGCTATATGGTGGAAAACAACGTGCTCCAGCAGGCACTCTGGCAGGCGCTGGAGGCGCACCCGAAGGTGACGCTGCGCGTTCCGGACTCGCTGAAAGGCCTGCATCGTCATGAGGGCGGGTATCTCCTGACGCTGGACAACGACGATGAGCTGGCCGTGAAGCTGGTGGTGGGGGCGGATGGCGCGAACTCGCAGGTCAGGCAGATGGCAGGCATTGGGATCCATGCCTGGCAGTACCAGCAGTCCTGCATGCTGATCACCGTGCAGTCAGAAAACGCGCCGGGCGAAAGCACCTGGCAGCATTTTACGCCGAACGGCCCGCATGCATTCTTACCGCTGTTTGATAACTGGGCTTCGCTGGTGTGGTACGACAAACCGGCGCGCATTCGACAGTTGCAGGGGCTGTCCATGGATCAGTTGCAGCGCGAAATCCGCCAGCACTTCCCGAGCCGTCTGGGCAACGTGACCCCGGTTGCCGCCGGCGCATTCCCGCTGATGCGACGCCATGCGTTGCAGTATGCCCGTGAAGGACTGGTGCTGGTGGGGGACGCGGCGCACACCATTCATCCGCTGGCGGGGCAGGGGGTGAATCTGGGATACCGTGACGTCGATGCGTTACTGGATGTGCTGGGTAACGCTCGCGCCCACGCGGAAGCCTGGGCCAGCCATCAGGTACTGAAGCGCTACCAGACGCGCCGTATGGCGGATAACTTCATTATGCAGTCGGGGATGGATCTGTTCTATGCCGGGTTCAGCAACGATGTTGGTCCGGTGCGTATAGTGCGCAATATTGGATTGATGGCAGCGGAACGCGCCGGTGGTCTGAAGCGTCAGGCCCTGAAATATGCCCTCGGACTCTGATCTTTATTCCCTCTCCCCGTGGGAGAGGGCATCAGGCCGCACTATTCTGAGCAACAAAAACAAAAAAGCCCGCAGAGCGGGCTTGTTTGTTTTAAGTGGCTGGGGTGCAGGGATTCGAACCCCGGAATGCTGGTATCAGAAACCAGAGCCTTACCGCTTGGCGACACCCCAATTGCGTTAAACAAACTGCTTAACGACTTTAAAGTGGCTGGGGTACGAGGATTCGAACCTCGGAATGCCGGAATCAGAATCCGGTGCCTTACCGCTTGGCGATACCCCAACAATGTTCAGTTTACCGAATCGTATTCGATAACATAAATATGGTGGCTACGACGGGATTCGAACCTGTGACCCCATCATTATGAGTGATGTGCTCTAACCAACTGAGCTACGTAGCCAGTACTGCAATCTTCGATGGCTGGGGTACCTGGATTCGAACCAGGGAATGCCGGTATCAAAAACCGGTGCCTTACCGCTTGGCGATACCCCAATACCGCGGAGAACCGCATAATCGAAGAAATATGGCTGGGGTACCTGGATTCGAACCAGGGAATGCCGGTATCAAAAACCGGTGCCTTACCGCTTGGCGATACCCCATCCGTGCAACGCTTACCTGGGAATGGTGCGGGAGGCGAGACTTGAACTCGCACACCTTGCGGCGCCAGAACCTAAATCTGGTGCGTCTACCAATTTCGCCACTCCCGCAAAAAAGATGGTGGCTACGACGGGATTCGAACCTGTGACCCCATCATTATGAGTGATGTGCTCTAACCAACTGAGCTACGTAGCCATCTTTTTTTCGCGTTACCTTATCGGCGTTGCGGGGCGCATTATGCGTATAGACCCTTGCAGCGTCAACACCTTTTTCAATGAAAATAGCCGGAATGTGACTGTTTGGTTAGGTTGCGAACAGCGAGGCCGAATATTCGACAATTATTGGTTATTAATCGATTTTATGCGGAGAAAAGAGAGGCAAAAAAATCAGGCCCCGGAGGGCCTGATGATACTCTGAACATTATTTATAGGCAGACTGGTGAACGCCCACCGCGCGTCCTGACGGATCGTTCATCGCTTTGAATGATTCATCCCATTCAATGGCTTTAGCAGAAGAGCAGGCGACCGATGGGCCACCCGGTACGCACTCTGCTGCGCTTGGAACCGGGAACAGCTCCTCAAAGATCTCACGGTACAAATACGCTTCTTTCGAGGCTGGCGTGTTGTACGGGAAACGGAAGCTCGCAGTTTCCAGTTGTTGATCAGAAACCTGTTTCGCCGCCACCTCTTTCAGGGTGTCGATCCAGCTGTAACCCACGCCATCCGAGAACTGCTCTTTCTGACGCC
This sequence comes from Enterobacter cloacae complex sp. IR5441, assembly GCF_049238215.1. Lineage (NCBI taxonomy): Bacteria > Pseudomonadati > Pseudomonadota > Gammaproteobacteria > Enterobacterales > Enterobacteriaceae > Enterobacter > Enterobacter cloacae complex sp. IR5441. The sequence continues at coordinate 10,861 of NZ_JBMKIA010000012.1, read as the reverse complement.
ACGCCACGCTCGCCGGCAGGCAGGATTCAAAACATTCACGCAGGATATGTTTCTCCATTTTGCCGTTGCCGCACATTTTGTCCTGCGGGTTGATGCGCATCGCCACATCAAGGAATTTCTTATCGAGGAACGGCACGCGGGCTTCCACACCCCAGGCGGACATCGCTTTGTTGGCGCGCGCGCAGTCAAACATGTGCAGCGCCTGTAGCTTACGCACCGTTTCTTCATGCAGCTCTTTGGCGTTTGGCGCTTTGTGGAAATAGAGGTAACCGCCAAACACTTCGTCAGAACCCTCGCCGGAGAGCACCATCTTGATGCCCATCGCTTTGATCTTCCGCGACATCAAATACATCGGTGTGGAGGCGCGAATGGTGGTCACATCATAGGTTTCAATGTGATAGATCACATCGCGGATCGCATCCAGACCTTCCTGTACGGTGAAGTGAATTTCATGGTGCACCGTGCCGAGATGATTTGCCACTTCCTGGGCGGCTTTCAGGTCAGGTGCCCCTTCCAGACCCACGGCAAAGGAGTGCAGCTGCGGCCACCAGGCTTCAGAGCGCTCCTGATCTTCCACGCGACGTGCGGCGAATTTCTTGGTGATCGCGGAGATCACGGAGGAGTCCAGACCGCCGGAGAGCAGTACGCCGTAAGGTACGTCTGACATCAGGTGGCTTTTCACTGACTCTTCCAGGGCCTGACGCAGTTCGGCTTTGTCCGTCACGTTGTCTTTCACCGCCTCATAATCAAACCAGTCGCGCTGGTAGTACGGGCGGATCTCGCCGTCTTTACTCCACAGGTAGCTACCTGCCGGGAACTCTTTGATGGTGCGGCACACCGGTACCAGGGCTTTCATCTCTGAGGCAACGTAGAAGTTGCCGTGCTCATCGTGTCCCATGTACAGCGGGATAATACCGATATGGTCGCGGCCAATCAGGTAAGCGTCTTTTTCGCTGTCGTACAGCGCGAAGGCGAACATACCTTGCAGATCGTCGAGGAACTCCGGGCCTTTCTCCTGATACAGCGCCAGGATCACTTCGCAGTCTGAGCCGGTCTGAAACGCGTAGCGATCGCCGTACTCGGCGCGCAGCGCCTGATGGTTGTAAATTTCACCGTTAACAGCCAGCGCGTGCGTTTTTTTCTCGTTATACAGCGGCTGTGCGCCAGCGTTGACATCAACAATGGAGAGACGTTCATGAGCCAGAATCGCTTTATCGCTGGCGTATACGCCTGACCAGTCCGGACCGCGATGGCGCATCAGGCGGGACAATTCGAGTGCTTTTTTACGCAGTTCGCCCGCGTCAGTTTTAATATCCAGTACGCCAAAAATAGAACACATAACCTTCTCCGTTAACCCTGTTGCGTTGTGATGTTGCTTGCTTATGAAAATGCCGCAAAAGGGGGAGGGGGCGCAAGCGTTTTACCGATGAAAACGTAAAAAGTGCAATGGCGATTGCCGAATCTTAAAAAAAGAGTATGTCTTAAGCAATTCTATTGATGATTTCTCAATGAATGGCTGATTTCGTTAGATGAAGTGATGTTTTCAGACAGCAGAAATGAAAAACCACGCCCTGAGGCGTGGTTCTGAATCAAATAACGTCGATTTCGTCGACAGAGGGGTAAATCCAGCTTGGCCGGAACGGCATCGTATCAATGTCATCAAGCTGTGAAACGCCAGAAAGCACCAGGATGGTTTCAAGCCCCGCCTGGAAGCCAGCCAGAATATCGGTACGCAGGTTGTCGCCCACGATGACGGTTTCTTCTGAGTGTGCCTGCATCGTATTCAGTGCGGCGCGGATGATCCACGGGCTCGGTTTACCGACAACAAACGGCTTACGACCCGAGATTTTTTCGATACCGGCGCACAGCGCACCGCAGGCGGGATAAAAACCACGACCGTGCGTGTCCGGGTTGGTGGCGATAAAACGCGCACCGTTGGCGACAAAGTAGGCTGCCTTATGCATCATCTCCCAGTTAAAGGAGCGCGTTTCGCCCACGATGACAAAGTCCGGGTTCACGTCGGTGATGGTGAAGCCCGCTTTATACAGCTCGTGGATCAGCGCACCTTCACCAACGACATAGGCTTTTTTGCCTTCCTGACGCTTCAGGAAATCCGCGGTCGCCATCGCAGAGGTATAGAACACGCTGTCCGGGACGTTGACGCCTGCGGTAGCAAAGCGGTTTGCCAGATCCTGACCAGTCTGTGAAGGGTAGTTCGTGAGAAGAACCAGTGGCATTCCTTTGTCGATGATGCGGTGAAGAAACTCCGCAGCACCCGGCACGGCAACGTTGTCGTGCATCAGCACGCCGTCGATATCACAAATTACATTCTTAATGGTCATGGACAATCCGACATCAAAAAAAGAAGGCGTTACTATAAGGTCCGATCAGGATTCCAGCAAATGTTGCAGCAGGATCCCGTTGAGCATGGCACGTTTTACCAGGGCGAATGCGCCAATTGCCGAGCGGTGATCGAGCGTAGATCGCACCACCGGCAAATTCTGGCGAAATGCCTTCAGCGCCTGGGTATTGATGCAGCCTTCAATGGCGGGCAGTAACACTTTTTCGGCTTCAACGATCTCGCCGGCAATCACCACTTTCTGCGGATTAAACAGGTTGATGGCAATGGCGATGGTCTTACCCAGGTGGCGTCCTACCTGTTCGATCACTTCGCAGGCCAGCGCATCGCCTTTGTTTGCCGCTTTGCAGATGGCGCCGATCTTACAATCGTCCAGCGTGACGCGGCTCTGGTAACCCTGCTCCAGCAGATGGCGAACGCGATGTTCAATGGCGGCATTGGCGGCAACGGTTTCAAGACAGCCAAAGTTACCGCAGTGGCAGCGCTCGCCAAGCGGTTCCACCTGGATATGACCAATCTCGCCTACGTTACCGTTACGGCCAATAAAAATGCGGCCATTCGAGATGATGCCCGCACCTGTACCACGGTGAACGCGCACCAGAATAGAGTCTTCGCAGTCCTGGCTCGCACCAAAGTAGTGCTCCGCCAGCGCCAGCGAGCGAATATCGTGACCAACAAAGCAGGTCAGCTTGAAGCGCTTTTCCAGCGCCTCAACCAGCCCCCAGTTCTCTACCTTAATATGCGGCATGTAGCGAATAACGCCGCTTTCCGGGTCAACCAGGCCGGGCAAAATCACCGAGATGGCGATGAGTTCACGGATCTTGCGCTGACAGCTTTCGATAAACTGCGCAATGGTATTCAGCAACGCGTGTTCAAGCGTCTCCTGCGTGCGCTCAGGAAGGGGGTAGTGTTCTTCGGCAATGGCCTTGCTGCTCAGATCGTAGAGCGTAAGCGTGGTGTCATGACGTCCTAAGCGAACGCCAATGGCCTGAAAATTGCGGGTTTCCGTGACGATGGAAATCGCGCGGCGGCCCCCGGTGGAGGCCTGCTGATCGACTTCTTTGATCAGGCCGCGCTCAATAAGCTGACGTGTAATTTTTGTCACGCTGGCGGGAGCAAGCTGGCTTTGTTCGGCTATCTGAATGCGTGAGATTGGCCCGTGCTGGTCAATCAGGCGATAAACTGCCGCGCTGTTAAGTTGTTTAACGAGATCGACATTACCGATTTGAGCTTGTCCGCCTGGTGTCATACTTTTACTTACTCAGTGACGACCTCGTTACCATTAACGATGGTCTTAATAATTTTATAATCGTGTGTGAACGCCGTCAGGTTTGCAACCATACCTGGCGCAATACCGCCGAGCTGTTTATCGACGCCAATGGCGCGCGCCGGATAAAGCGTGGCCATGCGCAGCACTTCCTCAAGCGCGATGCCGCAATGTTCAACGAGGTTACGTACCCCTTCGATCATCGTCAGAGAAGAACCGCTCAGCGTGCCGTTCTCATCCACACACAGTCCATTCCGGTAGTATATTGTTTTACCAGCAAAAATGAACTGCTCAATATTCGCTCCTGCCGGAGCGGTAGCATCCGTTACCAGGCAGAGCTTGTCGCCTTTCAGACGCTTGGCGTTGCGGATGTTGGTGTAATCGACATGCAAGCCGTCGGCGATAATGCCGCAGAAGACGTCTGGTTCATCCAGAATGGCGCCAACCAGTCCCGGTTCGCGGCCAGTAATATAGGGCATCGCGTTATAAAGGTGTGTGGCAAACGTAATGCCTGCGCGGAAACCGGCCTTCGCCTCTTTCAGCGTCGCGTTCGAATGGCCCGCAGACACCACAATCCCGGCGGCGGCCAGTTTGCTGATAACGTCCGTGCCGGTCATTTCCGGGGCCAGCGTTACTTTGGTGATCACATCGGCATTGGCGCACATGTAATCCACCAGCTCGGCATCCGGTTTGCGCACGTAGTTTGGGTTATGGGTGCCTTTCTTGACCATATTCAGCCATGGTCCTTCCAGGTGCAGGCCCAGCGCCTGATTCGGATGTTTTGCCAGGTATTCGCGCATGACGCGGATACCCTGTTTCATCAGGTCATCGCTGCTGGTGATCAGCGTTGGCAGATAGCTGGTGCAGCCCGATTTCTCGTTGGCTTTTTGCATGATTTCCAGCGTTTCAACCGATACCGCCTCTGCGGTATCGTTAAACTGGACACCGCCGCAGCCGTTGAGCTGTACGTCGATGAAACCGGGGGAGATTACTGCTCCATTGAGGGAACGCTGTTCGATCTCCGGCGGCAGTTCCGCCAGCGGGCAAACACGTTCAATCAGGCCATTGGCGATTACAATCGCATGGTCATCCAGAATTTCATGGCCGGTATAAATCCGACCGTGGGTTAAAGCGTACATATCGACCCCCGGTTAAAAAAAGCGACCGCCCCGGATATAAAGAGGCGGTTATTCAATTACAGACCTTTGATGTTCTCAGCTTCCAGCTCGTTGAAGTATTTCAGCGTTTTCACTTTCAGCTCCATGGTGGACGGTTCGTCACACACGACAACCGCTTTTGGATGCAGCTGTAAGCAGCTGATCGTCCACATATGGTTCACGTTGCCTTCAACGGCAGCCTGAAGCGCTTGCGCTTTCACCGCGCCCAGCACCAGAATCATCACTTCTTCGGCATCCAGCAGCGTGCCCACGCCCACGGTCAGCGCGTATTTAGGCACCTGATTGACGTCGCCGTCAAAGAAGCGGGAGTTAGCCACGCGCGTATCATGGGTCAGCGTTTTAATACGGGTACGGGAAGCCAGTGAAGATGCCGGTTCGTTGAACGCGATATGACCATCGTTGCCTACGCCGCCCATAAACAGGTGGATTTTACCGTAGGAACGGATTTTTTCTTCATACTGACGGCATTCTGCGTCAATATCAGGCGCGTTTCCATTCAGCAGGTTAATGTTTTCAGCCGGAATATCAACGTGATCGAAGAAATTACGGTGCATAAAGCTGTGGTAACTTTCCGGATGTTCCTTCGGCAGGCCGACATATTCGTCCATGTTGAAGGTCACAACGTGTTTAAAGCTAACCTGGCCCGCTTTGTGCATTTCAACCAGAGCTTTATACGCGGTCAGGGGCGTGCCACCGGTTGGAAGACCGAGAACGAAAGGACGATCGGCTGTTGGTTTGAACGCGTTGATGCGGTTAACGATATGACGAGCAGCCCATTTTCCGACTTGTTCAGCTGTTGCCAGGGGAATCAGTCTCATTATTCACCTCTAAAGTTTAAGTAAAAGTGGGCGGATGATTAGTGCAACCTGAACTAAGCGTAACCTGGAACCTTTCAGGCCGGATCAATCCGTCTTGATTTTTTGAATGATAAAATAAGTTTTCGTCGTTAGCCAGTGAAAGGGAGGGTTTAATACGATATTTGGTGACAATAATCACAAAAAATAGGTGTTTAATTTGCGATACGAATTAATTTTTCACACACTCACACTGCCAGTGAATCATCAACTGTATCTATCGTTCGTGACACAATAAAAACATAGTTTATGCGCGAGTCTTAACAAATGGTCTCGTAGGGGGAATAGGATGAATATTTTAGGTTTTTTCCAGCGCCTCGGTAGGGCTTTGCAGCTCCCTATCGCCGTGCTACCGGTTGCAGCGTTGCTGCTGCGATTCGGGCAACCCGATCTTCTTAACGTGCCGTTTATTGCCCAGGCAGGCGGTGCAATTTTTGACAACCTGGCGCTGATTTTCGCCATCGGTGTGGCGTCAAGCTGGTCAAAAGACAGCGCTGGTGCCGCGGCACTGGCAGGGGCTGTCGGTTACTTCATCCTCACGAAAGCGATGGTAACCATCAACCCTGAAATCAATATGGGTGTGCTGGCAGGTATCATTACCGGCCTGGTGGGTGGCGCCGTGTACAACCGTTGGGCAGGTATCAAACTTCCTGACTTCCTGAGCTTCTTCGGCGGTAAACGTTTTGTGCCGATTGCGACGGGCTTTTTCTGTCTGATCCTCGCCGCCATCTTTGGCTACGTTTGGCCACCGGTGCAGCATGCTATCCATGCGGGTGGCGAGTGGATCGTGTCTGCGGGCGCAATGGGCGCGGGCATCTTCGGTTTCATTAACCGTCTGCTGATCCCAACCGGTCTGCATCAGGTACTGAACACCATCGCCTGGTTCCAGATTGGTGAGTTCACCAACGCGGCCGGCGCGGTATTCCACGGTGATATCAACCGCTTCTACGCAGGCGACGGCACTGCGGGCATGTTCATGTCTGGCTTCTTCCCAATCATGATGTTTGGTCTGCCTGGCGCGGCGCTGGCAATGTACCTGGCTGCGCCGAAAGCGCGTCGCCCAATGGTTGGCGGGATGCTGCTGTCCGTTGCGATCACCGCCTTCCTGACCGGCGTGACCGAGCCACTGGAATTCCTGTTCATGTTCCTGGCTCCGCTGCTGTATCTGATGCACGCGATCCTGACCGGTATCAGCCTGTTCGTCGCCACCCTTCTGGGTATTCATGCTGGCTTCTCCTTCTCCGCAGGCGCCATCGACTATGTGTTGATGTACAACCTGCCGGCGGCAAGCAGCAACGTCTGGATCCTGATGGTGATGGGCCTGATCTTCTTCGTTATCTACTTCGTTCTGTTCAGCGCGGTTATTCGTATGTTTAACCTGAAGACGCCGGGCCGCGAAGATACGAAAGATGATGTTGTGACCAGTGAAGCCAACAGCAATACCGAAGAGGGTTTAACCCAGCTGGCAACCAACTACATTGCCGCTGTGGGTGGCACCGACAACCTGAAAGCGATCGATGCCTGTATTACCCGTCTGCGTCTGACCGTAGGTGACTCCGCGCGCGTGAGCGATGCAATGTGCAAACGCCTGGGTGCGTCTGGTGTGGTTAAACTGAACAAACAAACCATCCAGGTAATCGTGGGTGCGAAAGCCGAATCTATCGGCGATGAAATGAAAAAAGTGGTTGCCCGTGGGCCGGTTGCTGCCGCCTCAACGGATAACGCGCCAGTGGCTGACGCGCCGGTTGCAAAACCGCAGGCTGTGCCAAACGCGGTGACCATCGCTGCGCTGGTTTCTCCGGTGACAGGTGACGTTGTTGCGCTTGAGCAGGTGCCTGACGAAGCGTTCGCCAGCAAAGCGGTCGGTGACGGCGTGGCGGTGAAACCTACGGACAAAACCGTGGTCTCTCCGGCAGCCGGTACTATCGTGAAAATCTTCAACAACAACCACGCGTTCTGCCTGGAAACGGAAAAAGGCGCGGAGATCGTAGTCCATATGGGTATCGATACCGTTGCGCTGAACGGTCAGGGCTTTACTCGCCTGGTGGAAGAGGGCGCAGAAGTGGCGGCAGGCCAGCCGATTCTGGAAATGGATCTGGACTTCCTGAATGCCAACGCGCGCTCCATGATAAGCCCGGTCGTGTGCAGCAACATCGACGACTTCAGCGGTCTGGTGATCCAGGCGCAGGGGCAGGTGGTTGCAGGCCAGACGCCACTGTATGAGATTAAAGGCAAGTAATCGCTCCTGAGTAGAGTTATGCCTTTAGCGGCGGGGGATATCCTCCGCCGCTTTTTTTTTGCAGCAATTGCCCCCATTATTTTCTTCCGGGACGTTTTAAGGGTTGTCACTACGTCCGGCTTATAAGATCATATGCCGTTATACGTTGTTTACGCTTTGAGGAATCCACGATGAGTGAGGCAGAAGCCCGCCCGAGTAACTTTATTCGTCAGATCATCGATGAAGATCTGGCCAGTGGTAAGCACACCACAGTCCACACGCGTTTCCCGCCGGAGCCAAATGGCTACCTGCACATTGGTCATGCCAAATCGATCTGCCTGAACTTTGGTATTGCGCAAGATTACCAGGGGCAGTGCAACCTGCGTTTCGATGACACCAACCCAGTAAAAGAAGACATCGAATACGTTGAGTCGATTAAAAACGACGTGCAATGGCTGGGCTTCAACTGGTCTGGCGATATCTGCTACTCCTCAGACTACTTTGATCAGCTGTATGCCTATGCGGTTGAACTGATTAACAAAGGTCTGGCATACGTCGACGAATTGTCTGCTGACGAAATCCGTGAATACCGCGGTACGCTGACTCAGCCTGGTAAAAACAGCCCGTTCCGCGATCGTAGCGTGGAAGAGAACCTGGCGCTGTTTGAAAAAATGCGTGCCGGTGGCTTCGAAGAAGGTAAAGCGTGTCTGCGTGCCAAAATCGATATGGCGTCTCCGTTCATCGTGATGCGCGATCCGGTGCTGTACCGCATTAAGTTCGCTGAACACCACCAGACCGGTAACAAGTGGTGCATCTACCCGATGTACGACTTCACCCACTGCATCAGCGATGCGCTGGAAGGCATTACGCACTCTCTGTGCACGCTGGAATTCCAGGACAACCGTCGTCTGTACGATTGGGTGCTGGATAACATCACCATTCCTGTTCATCCGCGTCAGTACGAGTTCTCTCGTCTGAACCTGGAATACACCGTGATGTCCAAGCGTAAGCTGAACCTGCTGGTCACCGACAAGCACGTTGAAGGCTGGGACGACCCGCGTATGCCGACCATCTCTGGCCTGCGTCGTCGTGGCTATACCTCGGCGTCCATTCGTGAGTTCTGCAAACGTATTGGCGTTACCAAGCAGGACAACACCATCGAAATGGCGTCTCTGGAATCCTGCATTCGCGAAGACCTGAACGAAAACGCGCCGCGCGCGATGGCAGTGATCGATCCAGTGAAACTGGTCATCGAAAACTATCCGCAGGGTGGAAGCGAACTGGTCTCGATGCCTAACCATCCGAACAAACCGGAAATGGGCACCCGCGACGTGCCTTTCAGCGGTGAAATCTGGATCGATCGCGCCGACTTCCGCGAAGAAGCGAACAAGCAGTACAAGCGTCTGGTGCTGGGCAAAGAAGTGCGTCTGCGTAACGCCTATGTGATCAAAGCCGAGCGCGTAGAGAAAGATGCGGAAGGTCACATCACGACCATCTTCTGTACGTACGACGCAGAGACGCTGAGTAAAGATCCGGCGGATGGCCGTAAAGTAAAAGGTGTAATCCACTGGGTGAGTGCGCAGCATGCGCTGCCGGTTGAGATCCGTCTCTACGATCGTCTGTTCAGCGTACCTAACCCAGGCGCTGCGGAGGACTTCCTGGCGGTTATCAACCCTGAGTCGCTGATTATCAAGCAGGGGTATGCCGAGCCGTCTCTGAAAGCCGCTGAAGCCGGTAAAGCGTTCCAGTTTGAACGTGAGGGTTACTTCTGCCTGGACAGCCGTTACAGCACGGCGGAAAAACCGGTATTTAACCGTACCGTCGGTCTGCGTGATACCTGGACTAAGATCGGCGAATAATAACGCTGGCATGGTCAATGAGAAACAAACGCCGCGTAATGCGGCGTTTTTTTATTTAACGATCATGTCGTTAAGCATCGGGATGATGAATTAAAGCCAACATTCCAGGTCAATGTGGTGCTACTTATTTTATTTAAAAAAGTTTGTTGTTTTCCAAAAACAGAAACGCTGAAAAATATATTCACAATATCAATGTTACTTACTGAAAATTAGCGTATTCCCCCGCCAGTACTTGCTTCCCGGTAAATGTTACAAAGCACTACGAAATATGTGCTCTTCGTCATAATCCTGACTTTTGCCTGATTAAAAGCATTGATAATTCGCGCCGCGAAAAATAACCTAAAGACGGTAGTTAATTCGAGGGTATTTCTGACTACCCCTGACCACTTGGTCTTTTCTGTTTTTCGCCGTTTAAGGCGTTTTAATTCGTCAAAGAGGAATAATCTATGCGTACGTTCAGTGGCAAACGTAGTGCGCTGGCGCTGGCTATCGCCGGTGTGACAGCAATGTCGGGCCTGGTGGTTGCGCCAGAGGCAAAAGCAGCAGGTTTCATCGAAGATTCCACCCTCACGGGCGGTATTTATTACTGGCAGCGTGAGCGTGACCGTAAAGACGTCACTGAAGATAAATACAAAACCAACCTTTCTCACTCGACCTGGAACGCCAACCTTGATTTCCAGTCGGGATATGCCGCCGATATGTTCGGGATCGATATTGCAGCGTTCACCGCAATTGAAATGGCCGAAAATGGCGACAGCGGCCATCCGAACGAAATTGCGTTCTCCTCCAGCAATAAAGCCTACGACGAAGACTGGTCCGGCGATAAAAGCGGAATCAGCCTGTATAAAGCGGCTGCAAAATTCAAATATGGTCCGGTCTGGGCGCGTGGAGGTTATATCCAGCCAACCGGTCAGACGCTGTTAGCACCGCACTGGAGCTTTATGCCAGGTACCTATCAGGGTGCGGAAGCCGGTGCTAATTTTGACTACGGCGATGCGGGGGCGTTGAGCTCTGAGAGATCCCCTCATAATTTCCCCAAAGCGTAACCATGTGTGAATAAATTTTGAGCTAGTAGGGTTGCAGCCACGAGTAAGTCTTCCCTTGTTATTGTGTAGCCAGAATGCCG